>NZ_QUIO01000040.1:0-36975 GCF_003480145.1 Ruminococcus sp. AM42-11
AAACGCTGAAGGCATCTAAGCGTGAAGCCCCCCTCAAGATGAGATGTCCCATTCGAAAGAAGTAAACCCCCTTGAAGACGACGAGGTAGATAGGGCAGGGGTGGAAGTGCAGTAATGCATGGAGCTGACTGTTACTAATAGGGTGAGGGCTTGACCAACAATCGCAAGGTTAAAAAATGATTCCATTAGGATGTAACATGTATGTAGTTTTGAAGGTACAGAACGGAAACGGTAGCCGGTTGGTTATCGTTTTTTTGTTATTAAATTCTGAAGAATATCAATTAAGGTTGCCTGCCCACTGGATTTGTAATATAATGGGAACGTTGAAAAATCGAAAAGAATAAGATCTGCTGTCACGTTTTAAACATAAATATACAAGGCTGTCAGCAGAGAAGAGGATGAAAAAATGAGCAGATTATCAGTGGTTTTGCCAGCTTATAACGAAGAACTGATGGTAGGAAAAACCTGTCGTGTTCTTCATGAAGTATTAGCAGAAGCCGGCATTTCCTACGAACTAGTTGTTGTTGACGATGGCTCAAAAGACAAAACCTGGGAAGAAATCACCAAAGCCGGAGAAAAAGATGGAAATGTTCTTGGCGTTCATTTTTCCAGAAATTTCGGAAAAGAAGCAGCAGTATATGCAGGAATGGCCCAGGCTACAGGAGATGTGGTGGCAGTTATGGATTGTGATCTGCAGCACCCGCCGGAAACTTTGATTTCCATGTACCATCTCTGGGAGCAGGGATGGGAAGTAATCGAAGGCGTAAAGAAATCAAGAGGAACGGAAAGTCTGCTTCACAAAGAGAGCGCTGGCTTTTTCTATGGAATCATGTCCAAGGCTACAGGTGTGAATATGCAGAATGCTTCGGATTTCAAAATGATGGACAGGAAAGCAGTGAATAGTATTCTTTCTATGCCAGAACGAAATATGTTTTTCCGTGCGACCTCATCCTGGGTGGGATTTAAGACCACTTATGTGGAATTTGAGGTGCGGGACAGAGAAGCTGGACAGTCTAAGTGGTCTACCTGGTCCTTGATAAAATATGCGTTTACCAATATTGTGGCTTTTACTACAGCACCGCTGCAATTTGTAACGGTCGTAGGAGGGGCATGCTTTGGATGCTCCCTGATTTTGATTATTTATTCGCTGGTACAATTTTTTGCCGGTAGAGCGGTAGAGGGATATACAACTACCCTTATCGTTCTTTTGCTTATTGGAAGCGCTATTATGCTCAGTCTTGGAATCATCGGCTATTATATTGCAAAAATATACGAAGAAGTAAAACGGCGTCCACGTTATATCATTTCCCAGATTCTTCGTGGAAAAGAGGATGTCTATCAGGAGGTAAACCATGACTGCTCTCATTAAGAAACTGTATGCCAGTGATGTGGTACGTTATGTGTTTTTTGGAGGATGTACTACACTGGTGAATTTGGTGAGCTTTTTTCTTCTGCGCCAGGCAGGAGTTCAAAGAGATCTTGCAAATGTGATCTCGATTATTCTGGCAATTCTTTTTGCTTATGTGGTAAATTCTAAATTTGTTTTTCAGGACAAATGTGAGACTTTGAAAGACCATATCCGTCCATTCTGCAAATTTGTCGGAGCGAGAGGTGTAACAATGGCGATCGAAGTAGCAGGCGTATGGTTCTTTGCAGAGATCATACACATGAATGATATGGCCGGCAAATTTATCACCCAGTTTGTAGTTCTGGCATTAAATTACATATTCAGTAAATTCCTGGTATTTACCAGCGGGAGGAAATCATGACATTAGAAGAAACACTTAAACAGATAAAGCCTCTGAATGAGGAAAAAATGAAAACAGCCAGAAGACGATGGGATAGCATCGCCAAGCCTCTCCATTCCCTTGGAAAAATGGAAGATCTGATTACGCAGATCGTTGGAATTACAGGGGAAGAGAAAGTGGATCTTGGAAAAAAGGCTCTTGTTGCCATGTGTGCAGACAATGGCGTGGTAGAAGAGGGGGTTACCCAGACAGGACAGGAAGTCACTGCAATTGTAGCAGATAATTTTGTAAAAGAAACCACTACCGCATGTGTAATGTGCCACCAGTGTGGAGTGGATGTAAAGCCAGTAGATGTGGGAATGGTAAGAGATACTACAGCACGTACAGATCTGAAAGTTATGTATGGAACCCGCAATATGACGAAAGGTCCGGCTATGACAAGAGACGAAGCCATAAAGGGAATTGAAGCAGGAATTGCTATGGTAGAAGAACTGAAGGCTCAGGGTTATCGTCTTTTTGCAACTGGTGAGATGGGAATTGGAAATACCACAACCAGCAGTGCAGTTGCATCTGTGCTTCTGGGGCAACCTGTGGAAACCATGACTGGCCGTGGTGCAGGACTTTCCAGCGATGGGCTTACCCGCAAGATTCAGGCGATTAAGAAAGCCATTGATTTAAATAAGCCGGATGCAAAAGATTCCATAGACGTGCTTGCAAAAGTTGGAGGTCTTGATATCGCAGGAATGGCAGGTGTGTATCTTGGTGGAGCTGCATTACAGATTCCGGTTCTTATTGACGGTTTTATTTCCGGAGTTGCCGCACTTGTAGCAGCCAGACTTTGCCCGGAGGCAGCGGATTATATGATCGCCAGTCATGTGTCCAAAGAACCGGCAGCATATCTTGTTCTGGATGAGCTTGGAAAAGAAGCTGTGCTTCATGCTGACATGTGTCTTGGGGAAGGCACTGGAGCCATTGCCCTTTGTCCGTTTCTTGATATGGGAGCTACTCTTTACAATACATTAAGTACATTTGATGATATTCACGTGGACCAGTACGAGGAGCTGAATTAATATGATGACAGTCGTGACCGGAGGAAGCGGAAGCGGAAAATCTGCTTTTGCAGAAGATAAAATAGTATCTTTTGGACCGGCAAAAAGAATCTATATTGCAACCATGCATCCATATGACGAGGAAAGTCATAAGCGTGTGGCACGTCATCGGAAAATGCGTGCAGGAAAAGGATTCGAGACAGTTGAATGCTATACCGGATTGAAGAATCTGGATTTCCCGGAAAATGCTGTGGTTCTTCTGGAATGTATGTCCAATCTTGCCGCTAATGAGATGTTTGAGGAAAAAGGGGCTGGTGAAAAAACTGTGGAAGCCGTTTTGGAAGGCATAAAAAAGTTGAGTAGCCAGGTACGTCATCTGGTGATTGTCACGAATGAGATTTTTTCCGAAGCAGCCAGTTATGAGGGCGATACCATCCGCTATCAGGAATATCTGGGGATAATCAATCAAAACATTGGAAAAATGGCTGATGAGGTGGTTGAAGTAGTATATGGGATTCCAATCTGGCATAAAGGAGGAAAAATCATTGAAAATGCTGTGGAATAATTTTAAAGTGGCATTTGCCATGTATTCAAAAATCCCTATGCCAATGGCAGACTGGAACAAGGAGAATATGAAATATACATTCTGTTTTTTTCCTTTTATCGGCCTGGTAATTGGAGCGCTTTCTTATCTGGTAGGATGGGCAGGCGGAAAATTTGGATTTAATCCGTCTTTTGTCTCAGCAGTTCTTGTACTGGTTCCGGTAATGGTGACAGGTGGAATCCATGTAGATGGTCTTCTGGATACTTCGGATGCATTAAGCTCCTGGCAGGAAAGGGAGAGACGTCTTGAAATTCTGAAAGATTCCCATGCCGGTGCATTTGCGGTTATTACAGCCTGTGCTTTTTTTCTGATATGGTATGGAGCTTACAGTCAGTTGTGGACGGACAGGCGGGCACTTTTGATTATGGCTCTCGGATTTATGGTTTCCAGATGTTTGTCCGGAATCAGTGTCATGATGTTTCCAAAGGCACGTAAAGATGGAACTGTAGCAGAATTTTCCAGAAAAGCAGAAGATATGATCGTGCGAAATGTGCTGATCGTCTATCTTGGAATTCTGCTGGCGGTGATGATATGGATCCAGCCTGTGATGGGCATTCTGGCATTTGGAACTGCAGTACTTGTTTTCCTTTATTATCATTATAAAGCAATGAAATATTTTGGCGGGATTACAGGTGACCTGGCAGGATATTTTCTGTGCCTTTGTGAGGTGGGAATGGCTGTTGTACTGGCTGTTGTTTCTGTATTTATCTAGACGTGTCTGAAAAATCATTCCCGCAATCTGCACGCCCCACTTTGCGGTATATTTTGCCCGAATTCGGTTGTCGTAGCCCGCTACGCGCCCTCATCCGGGCAAAATCTCCCACAAATTGTGACGTACATCTTGCAGAAAGTCTTTTACAGACACGCTCCGGGAACTGGGAAAAAAGGAGAAATTGTAACAATGGAAATGATCATTGGAGGTGCTTTTCAGGGAAAGAGCACATATGCAAAAGCACATCATCCTGATGTCTGCTGGAAAAAGGGAGCCGATCTGGAAAAAGAAGAGCTTATGAATGCAGAGGGCGTCCTTGATTTTCAGGAGTATATCAAAAAAGAATTAAAAGCAGACAAAGATGTGGCCAGACTGGCAGAAGAATTATGGGAGAAAAATCCGGATATCATTCTGGTAAGTCAGGAAGTAGGATACGGCGTTGTCCCCATGGATGCTTTTGACCGGAAATACCGGGAGGCAGTGGGAAGAGTCTGTACGGATCTCGCATCAAAAAGCAAAAAGGTAATACGTGTAGTATGTGGAATTGGGACGGTGATCAAAAATGCTTAAACTTATTCTGATTCGTCATGGGGAAACCCAGGGGAATAAGTTAAAAAGATATATAGGAAAAAGAACGGATGAACCTCTTTGTCCGGAGGCTGGGAATATGCTGGCGCAGCTTGCTTATCCGGAAGTACAGGCAGTTTATGCAAGTCCTATGATCCGCTGTACCCAGACAGCAGGAATCCTTTTTCCCGGAAAAAAGCTGAATATTATTGATGAGCTTGCAGAATGTGATTTTGGAGAATTTGAAAATAAAAATTATCAGGAACTGGACGGAAATGAACATTACCAGTCCTGGATCGATTCTGGTGGACTATTGCCATTTCCGGGAGGAGAGAGCAGAGAGGAATTTAAAAGACGCAATGTGACCGGCTTCCAGAAAGCTGTAAATGGTTGTCTCCGTAATGGGATTTCTTTGGCAGCACTTGTGGTGCATGGCGGTACGATCATGAATGTTATGGAAGAATATGCAGACGAAGACCGCTCTTTTTATGACTGGCATGTGCAGAATGGCAAAGGCTATGAGGTGGAAATTGATCCTGAATTATGGAAAAAGGGCCGGAAATTCTTGCATGTGATCCGGGAGTTATAAAGATACATATACGAATAATGCAGATGGAAAATCAGCTATGGATTAGAGCGTGTTTGAAAAATCCATTAATAGAGAGAACAAGGCAGTTTGTTTAATTGACAGACTGCCTTGTTTTCATGTTTATGCAGACTGCGGCAAAATCTCCCTCGAATTGTGACGTACAGCTTGTAGAAAGCATTTTCAAACATGCCCTAGAGCCTGTTTTGTCTGTGCTCAGTTAGTTTGTCTGAACAAAAATTTTGAGAAAGCCAAAAATATTTTTAGATTTCCTATTGAAATTTATATGGGAATGTGTTACATTATCTGTATAAAATATCCTAAAAAATGTTGAATTGTGCTTTTTGATTCAACAATTTTAACAAGTAAAGGAGGATGCCATATGCTTATTATTGGTAATGGAAGAATGATCACACGGGACGCATCCAAGGCATTTATAGAGAACGGCGCAGTTGCAATGGATGGTAACACCATAGTTATGGTGGGGACTACAGATGAGGTGAAAAAAGCATATCCAGATGGAGAATTTGTAGATGCCAGAGGCGGAGTTATCATGCCTGCATTTATCAATACCCATGAGCATATCTACAGCTCTTTTGCCAGAGGTCTGAGTATTAAAGGATATAATCCCAAGGGCTTTCTGGATATTCTGGATGGACAGTGGTGGACCATTGACCGTCATCTTACCCTGGAGCAGACCAGACTTTCTGCGATGGCTACTTACATCGACAGTATCCGGAATGGTGTAACGACTGTATTTGATCACCACGCAAGCTTTGGACATATTACCGGTTCCCTCAGTGCTATTGAATCAGCAGCTAAGGATCTTGGTGTCCGTACCTGCCTTTGCTATGAAATTTCCGACCGTGACGGCATGGACAAGTCCAGAGAATCTGTAATGGAGAATGTGAACTTTATCAAACACGCACTTGCAGATGACAGCGACATGATCGCTGCTATGATGGGTATGCATGCATCTTTCACTATTTCCGATGAGACCATGGAATTGTGTAACGAACTGAAGCCAGATGGTGTTGGCTATCATATTCATGTTGCAGAGGGAATCTATGACCTTCATCAGTGCCTGAAGGAGCACAGCAAACGAATTGTAGACAGACTTTACGATTGGAATATTCTTGGGCCGAAGACGCTTCTGGGACATTGTATTTATATTAACGAGCATGAGATGGATTTAATTAAAGAGACTGACACCATGGTTGTCCACAATCCGGAATCCAATATGGGAAATGCCTGCGGATGTCCGCCTACCATGGAATTGGTACATAAGGGAATCGTTACGGGACTTGGAACTGATGGATACACCCACGATATGCTGGAATCCTGGAAGGTTGCCAATATCCTTCACAAGCATCATCTCTGCGATCCAAATGCTGCATGGGGTGAGGTTCCCAAGATGCTCTTTGAGAACAATGCAATTATTGCCAACCGCTACTTTAAGAAACCACTTGGTGTTCTGAAAGAGGGGGCAGCTGCCGATGTGATCGTAATGGATTACAACCCGCTTACACCTATGAGAGCAGACAATGTAAACGGACATCTTCTGTTTGGAACTACAGGACATGACGTTGTGACTACTGTATGTAACGGCAAGGTTCTTATGAAAGACAGGGAAGTGCTGGTTTGTGACGTAGATAAGGTTATGGCTGACTGCCGTCAGTCTGCACAGGAACTGGCTGACGATATTAACGGAGGAAAATAAATATGAGCGATATTATGACATGTATGCCTTTCGGGCAGCTGATGGACTGGGTCCTTCAGGAGAAAAAAGGGCAGGACACTGTATTTGGGGTACATCGCCCATACACAGCAGATCCGAAGAATGATATGACTATTTTTACCAGAAACCTGGAGACACCAGTGGGACCGGCAGCAGGTCCCCATACCCAGCTGGCACAGAATATCATCGCTTCTTATTATGCAGGAGCCCGTTTTTTTGAGCTGAAGACAGTTCAGAAGATGGATGGCGCAGAGCTTTCAGCATGTGTGAATAAACCGTGCATTCTTGCAGATGATGAGGGATATAACTGCGAATGGTCAACTGAGCTGACTGTTCCGGACGCGATGGGCGAGTACATCAAGGCATGGTTTATCCTTCATGTGATCGCAAAAGAATTCGGCCTGGGTGCACAGGATGGGTTCCAGTTTAATATTTCCGTAGGATATGATCTTGCAGGAATTAAGGGAGACAAGGTCAATACCTTTATTGACGGAATGATGGAAGCAAAGGACACTGTTATTTTCCAGGAATGCAGAAAATGGCTTTTGGACAATGCTGACAAGTTCCAGAACTTTACCAGAGAAGACATCGAAGCAATCCCATCCAATGTCTGTAATTCTGCTACGATCTCCACACTGCATGGATGTCCTCCACAGGAGATTGAGAGCATTGCAAATTATCTGCTTACAGAGAAACATCTGAATACCTTTGTAAAGTGCAACCCGACCCTTCTTGGCTATGATTTTGCAAGAAAGACCATGGATGAGATGGGATATGATTATATGGTATTCGGCGATTTCCATTTCAGAGACGATTTGCAGTATGAGGATGCAGTCCCCATGCTTACACGTCTGATGAAATTATCCGAAGAACTGGGTCTGGAATTTGGTGTAAAGATTACCAATACGTTCCCGGTTGATGTTACCCGAAATGAGCTTCCAAGTGAAGAAATGTACATGTCCGGCAAAGCTTTGTTCCCGCTGTCCATTTCCCTTGCAGCCAAACTTTCTGCTGAATTCGCAGGAAAACTTCGAATTTCCTATTCCGGAGGTGCAGATTATTACAATATTGACAAAATTGTGGGATGCGGTATCTGGCCTGTAACCATGGCTACCACCCTTTTGAAGACAGGCGGCTATCAGAGATTTACCCAGGTAGCGGATAAGGTGGAAGGAATCTGCCCGAAGAAATGGGAAGGAATCGATGTGGATGCACTGAAGAAGCTGGCAGCAGATGCTATTACTGATGGGCATCATGTGAAGAACATTAAGCCGGTTCCGAACAGAAAGAGCACAAAAGAAGTTCCTCTTCTGGACTGCTTCTATGCACCGTGTTCTGAAGGATGTCCAATCCATCAGGATATTCCACAGTATGTAGCACTGACTGGTGAGGGTAAATATAAAGAAGCACTTGAAGTGATCCTTGAGAAAAATGCCCTGCCATTTATTACAGGTACCTTATGTGCACACAACTGTATGACCAAATGTACCCGTAATTTCTACGAAGAATCCGTAAATATCCGTGGCACCAAGCTGACAGCAGCAGAGCATGGCTATGAGCAGCTGATCGGTGAGATCAAGGCTGGCGAGCCAAACGGTAAGAAGGTCGCCGTAGTTGGTGGCGGTCCTGCAGGTATTGCAGCTGCTTACTTCCTTGCAAGAGAGGGCGCAGCAGTTACCATTTTTGAAAAAGAAGAGAAAGCCGGCGGTGTGATCCGTTACGTGATACCTGGATTCCGTATTGGAGACGACGCCATTGACAAAGATATTTCTTTCATCCAGAAGATGGGTGTAGAGATCCGCACAAATACAGAGATCACTTCTGTGGCAGATCTGAAAGCACAGGGCTATGATGCTGTGATCCTGGCAATTGGAGCTGGCAAGCCTGGCACTTTGAAACTGGAAAAAGGTGAGACCGTTAACGCTCTGAAGTTTCTTCGTGATTTCAAGGCAAATGATGGTAAGCTGAATATTGGCAAAAATGTAGTTGTAATCGGCGGCGGAAACACTGCTATGGACACTGCAAGAGCTGCGAAACGCACAGAAGGTGTAGAGCATGTTTATCTTGTATACAGAAGAACCAAGCGCTATATGCCAGCTGCAGAGGATGAGCTTCTGGAAGTTCTGGAGGAGGGCGTTGAGTTTAAGGAACTTCTTTCTCCGGTAAGTCTTGATGGCGGCAGACTGCTCTGCAAGAAGATGAAGCTCGGCCAGATGGATGCTTCCGGACGTGCAGGTGTAACCGAGACTGCAGATGTGGTAGAGGTTCCGGCTGACACCGTGATCGTAGCTGTTGGAGAAAAGATTGATACCGATTTCTACACTGCCAACCAGATCGCAGTGGATGAAAGAGGAAAAGCAAAGGTCAACGATAAAACTCTTGAAACCAGCGTGAGTGGTGTCTATGTTGCCGGAGACGGCGCCAGAGGCGCAGCAACCATCGTAGAGGGAATCCGGGATGCACAGCTGGCAGTGAAAGATATTCTTGGCAAAGAGATTACCAGAGATGCAGCTGTGACAGGTGATGTGAAAGACTGTTTCGAAAAGAAAGGTATCCTGAAGCACAGCAAAGAGGCGAAGACAGAGGAAGAGAGATGTCTTACCTGTAACAAAGTCTGTGAGAACTGTGTAGATGTGTGCCCGAACCGTGCCAATATTTCCATCAAGGTTCCTGGAATGGCTATGAATCAGGTGATTCACGTAGATTATATGTGTAATGAGTGCGGCAACTGTAAGAGCTTCTGCCCATACGCAAGTGCACCATACAAGGATAAATTTACTCTGTTTGCAAATGAGAAAGACATGGCAGACAGTAAGAACGATGGTTTTGTTGTTCTGGATAAAGAGAATAAGACCTGTAAGGTCAGATTTGTAGGCCAGATCACAGACTGCAAGGCAGACGATCCGGCAGATAAACTGTATGACGGTTTGAAGAAGCTGATCTGTGCAGTGATCGATGATTATGGATATCTGATAACTAAATAAAGTAATGGAAAATACTGTCCACAGCTTTTTAAGGGCTGTGGACAGTATCTATATTTTGACAGGCAGCGAGCCGAAGTATGTTCATGCATAAGATCTTGGTGACTGCTGCGATAATTTGGGAAACCTTCAGAATGTGTTTCTCATAGTTCACTGTGAAAGTTTAGGAGCGCAGTTAAAAGCATCTGACTTTCATGGGGGGGAGTAGAAAGGAGAGTCCAACATGGCAGTATTTACAGTCAATGGCCAGAGGGTAGAGACGAAAAAAAATCAAAAGCTGCTCAGATTTCTCCGTGATGAGTTACATCTGACTTCTGTAAAAGATGGTTGTAGTGAGGGTGCCTGTGGAGCCTGTACAGTGATTATCGATGGCAGAACCTGTAAGGCCTGTGTGCCGGATACAGATCTGCTGGATGGCAGAAATATCATTACAGTAGAAGGTCTGACAGAGTGGGAAGAAAAGGTATATACGTATGCATACGGAAAGGCTGGTGCCGTACAGTGCGGCTTTTGCATTCCTGGCATGGTAATGTGCACGAAAGCTCTTCTGGATGTGAATAAAGAGCCCACTGATGAAGAAATCAAATATGCCTTGCGTAACAATTATTGCCGTTGTACCGGATATGTAAAAATTATAGATGCAGTACGGATCGCTGCTAAAGTTATGCAGGAGGGGACACTTCCGGAAGAAATTAACAACGACTGGCATATTGGCTCCCGTGTAGCAAGAATCGATGTTGGGGAAAAGGTTCTTGGTACCGGAAAATATCCAGACGATTTTTACCTGGATGGTATGCTTTATGGATCAGCACTGAGAAGTAAATATCCGCGTGCAAGGGTGCTTTCCATTGATAAGACCAAAGCACTGGCACTTCCTGGGGTAGAGGCAGTTGTTACGGCGGAAGATATTCCAGGAGAGAATAAAATCGGACATTTGAAGCATGATCAGTATACCTTGATTCCCATAGGAGGGATTACCCATTATCTGGGAGATGCCATTGCACTTGTGGCAGCCCGGGATAAAGAGACTGCGGATAAGGCAGCGAAGCTGATCCAGGTTGAGTATGAGGTGCTTCCTCACATTCATACGATTGAAGAGGCAGCGAAACCAGATGCACCAAAGGTATTTGATGAGGAAGAGAACAATATCTGTGCATATAAACATATCAGCCGGGGAAATGCAGCAGAGGCTATAAAAAATTCCAAATATGTGATTTCCCATCATTTTGAGACACCATGGACGGAACACGCATTTCTGGAACCGGAATGTGCTGTGTCTTTTTATGATGAAGACGGAGATGTTTTTGTATATTCCACAGACCAGTCAGCACACCAGACGCTGCACGAATGCAGCTTAGTTCTTGGTACAGACAAAGTAAAGGTACAGAATGCGCTGGTAGGCGGCGGATTTGGTGGTAAGGAAGACATGACCGTGCAGCATTTAAGTGCGCTTCTTACTTATGTGACGAAGAAACCGGTTAAGATGAAGCTTACAAGAGCAGAATCCCTGCTGGTTCATCCTAAGCGCCATCCTTTTTATATGGATATGACCATGGGCTGTGATGAAAATGGAAATATCATGGGAGTAAAGGCAAAGGTTGCCGCGGATACAGGTGCATTCGCATCTCTTGGCGGTCCGGTTCTGGAGCGCGCATGTACCCATGCAGCAGGTCCTTATCACTACGAAAACTTTGAAATTGAGGGAACAGCTTACTATACCAATAATCCGCCGGCAGGAGCATTTCGCGGATTCGGAGTTACCCAGACCTGTTTTGCGACAGAGACACTTCTGAATATGATGGCAGATAAGGTGGGAATCACTCCCTGGGAAATTCGTTACCGCAATGCGATCCGGCCCTGGGAGACGCTTCCAAATGGTCAGATTGTTGACGCTTCCACAGGTCTTGTGGAGACCTTAGAAGCAGTACAGCCGAAATATGAAGCTGCGTTGGCAGCAGGAAAAGCGGTTGGCATTGGCTGCGCCATGAAGAATGCAGGTGTTGGTGTTGGAATTCCGGACACTGGCCGCGTGAAACTGATTTATGAAGAGGATAAGAAGCTTCACATCTACTCAGGAGCTTCCTGCATTGGACAGGGGCTTGGCACAGTACTGACCCAGATGATCGTGAGTAATACAGATATAAAAAGAGAGGATATCATTTACGAGCGCAGCAATACCTGGATTTCACCAGATTCCGGAACTACATCCGGTTCCAGACAGACATTGATCACCGGTGAGGCCTGCAGAAGAGCCTGTGAGAAATTGATGGAGGATAAAAAAGCAGGATTAAGCGTAGAAGATATGATCGGTAAGGTTTATTATGCAGAATATCTTGCGAAGACCGATCCTCTTGGTGCAAATGTGCCCAATCCGGTTTCCCATGTGGCTTATGGATATGCTACCCAGGTTTGTATTTTGGATTCCAAGACTGGTAAGATTGAAGAGATAGTTGCTGCTCATGATGTGGGAAAAGCGGTAAATCCTTTGTCCTGTGAGGGGCAGATCGAGGGCGGTGTGGTAATGTCCATAGGATTTGCCCTGCGGGAAAAATATCCCATTGATGAGAACTGTAAACCTATTTCCAAGTATGGTTCTTTAGGCCTTTTCCGCGCACATGAGATTCCGGAGATCGATGCCATTGTTATCGACAAGCCAGGTCTTAAGGTTGCCTGCGGTGCTATTGGTATTGGAGAAATTACATCCATTCCCACAGCACCCGCAATAGCAGATGCCTATTTCCGAAGAGATGGTGTAAGGCGTTACAGCCTTCCTCTTAGTGAAACACCATATGAAAGGAAGGGATGAGAGATGGCAGTAAAGAAGAAATTTCCGTATCGGTCAGCTGTTGTGGCATGTAACGGGGGATGCAGGGTTACAGCAGGGGACAATGGATGCAAAGATGGATGTATTGGCTGTGGTGCCTGTGTGGAGAAATGTAAATTTGGCGCCGTTTCCCTGAATGAGTATGGCGTGGCGGAAATAGATGAAGAAAAATGTATCGGCTGCGGGGCATGTGGGAAGGTATGTCCACAGAAGATCATTCATGTCCATGAATGTGCCAATTGGATCGTAGTAAAATGCTCAAATAAGAGTAAAGGGGCAGAGGCAAAAAAACAGTGTGAAGTCAGCTGTATTGGCTGTGGAATCTGTGAGAAGACCTGTACGGCCGGGGCAATCCAGGTTACAGATAACTGTGCAATGATAGAAGAGTCTGTCTGCTTGAGCTGTGGAATGTGCGCAGTGAAGTGTCCAAGACATGCGATTTACGATCTGCGGGGGATTTATACGGCAAAAAATTAGAGAAGCGATTATGGCAGTTACGCAATATTCCATGGTGAAATATACCGCAAAGCAGGCATGAAGATTGAGGGAATGATTTTCCAGACATGCCCCAGGCTGATAGAACTTCAAATTTGCAGAAATTTCAAAATTATACAGATAAAACAGCTAAATTATTTATAAAATTATTGCAAAACACCGGTGAAATATGATAAAATAATTTTGCATTGAAAGAATATTTTGTACAATATTTTTTAGGTTGAGACGGAAAGAGAAGAAGCATAAGGGGCCGACGATCAGTTCAAAGAAGAACCGTAAACTTGTTTTTTGAACGGCGTCGGCCATTCCTTTATGAGGGGGTAAAGGGCGGATTGGAGGCATCCGCTGCAAAAAATATAAAGAAGGTGAAGCATATGATTGGAAAGAGTGTTCCAAGAGTAGACGCTTATGAGAAAGTGACAGGACGTGCGAAATTTACAGATGACCTGATCCTGAATAAGTGTCTGGTAGCCAGGGTTTATCATGCAAAGATCGGAAACGGCGTGGTAAGATCCATTGATACCAGCGAAGCAGAGGCTCTGGACGGCGTAGTAAAGGTAGTTACCTTTAAGGACGTACCGAATCATTGTTATCCAACCCCAGGACATCCCTGGTCCGTGGAGCTTGCTCATCAGGATGTGGCAGACCGTAATCTGCTCACCGGACGAGTACGGTATTATGGCGATGATATTGCAGCTGTAGTAGCTGAGGACGAAGTGACAGCTTCCAGGGCATTGAAGCTGATCAAAGTAGAATATGAGGAATATCCGGTGGTCGTGAGCCCGAAGATTTCCATGCGTGGAACGGAGCATCCCATTCATCTTGACAAGAAGGATAACATTCTGGCAAGATCCAGCTTTGCGATCGGAGATGTGGACAGCGCAATGGAGAAGGCTGCCGTGAAGCTGAAAAGAAGCTATAAGACACCTATTGTCCAGCACTGCCATATTGAGAATAATATTTCTTACGCCTATATGGAAAAGGGAAGGATCGTGGTGGTTTCTTCCACACAGATTCCACATATTGTACGCCGTATTGTTGGCCAGGCACTTGGAATCCCCTGGGGGCAGGTACGTGTGATCAAGCCTTATGTAGGCGGTGGTTTTGGCAACAAGCAGGAGGTGCTTTATGAACCTCTGAATGCATTTCTCACCATGCAGGTGGGCGGTCGCCCTGTGAAGATCGAGCTTACACGTGAGGAGACCTTTACCAATACCAGAACCCGTCACTCCATTGAATATGACATGGAAGCAGGCGTAGATGCAGAAGGACATCTTCTTGCAAAAGAGATGACTACCTATTCCAATCAGGGAGCTTATGCATCCCACGGACATGCCATAGCAGCCAATGGTCTGACAGCCAGCAGACTTCAGTATGCATGTCCAAATATCCGAGGAGAAGCATATACCGTCTATACCAACTGTCCTACAGCAGGGGCGATGAGAGGATATGGTATTCCTCAGGTTTGCTTTGCCACAGAGAGCTTTATGGATGATATTGCTTATGAAATCGGTATGGATCCGCTGGAATTCCGCAGAAAAAATCTGATCCATGGCTATTATGAAGATGCCTATCTGAAGCCAATCGCAGCGAATACCAACGGTATTTTTGAGTGCCTGGAAAAAGGAGCAGAGTATATTCACTGGGATGAGAAACGGAAAGCATATCAGAACCAGACTGGCGATATCCGGCGTGGAGTTGGTATGGCACTGTTTTCCTATAAGACTGGTGTATGGCCAATTTCTCTGGAGATTGCAGGTGCAAGGCTGTCTCTGAATCAGGATGGAAGTGTACAGCTGCAGGTTGGTGCTACAGAGATTGGACAGGGCGCGGATACTGTATTTTCCCAGATGGCAGCAGAGACCTTACATATGGATATTTCCAGGGTACATATTGTAACCCAGCAGGATACAGATGTGACGCCTTTTGATACAGGTGCGTATGCTTCCAGACAGTCCTTTGTCACAGGTACAGCTGTGAAGGAATGTGCGCAGCAGCTGAAGCAGAAGATCTTAGAATATGCCAGAACACTGGTTCCAGGTAATGTGGACCGGCTGGAACTGGAGGATGGTTATATTCTGGCAGATGGCAAGCCTGCGATTTCCCTTGAGGATCTGGCCATGGAGAGCTATTACAGTCTGAGTAATTCTTCTGTCCTTACAGCAGAGGTTTCCAGACAGGTGAAGAAGAATACAGTTGCCAGCGGCTGTTGTTTTGCGGAAGTAGAAGTAGATATGAAACTTGGTAAGATCAAGGTTCTGGATATTGTGAATGTTCATGACAGTGGAACCCTTTTGAATCCGCAGCTTGCAGCAATGCAGGTTCATGGCGGTATGTTCATGGGAATCGGTTATGGAGTTTCTGAGCAGCTTCTTATTGATGAGAAAACAGGAAGACCATTAAATGGGACTTTACTGGATTATAAAATGATGACAATGATGGATACTCCGGATCTGACTGCTGAGTTTGTAGAACTGAACGATCCAATGGGACCATATGGAAATAAAGCCCTTGGCGAGCCTCCTGCAATTCCAAGTGCACCGGCCATCCGGAATGCTGTGCTTCATGCAACTGGCATCGGCTTTTCCGAGATTCCTCTGACACCGCAAAGACTGATAGACGGTTTTACAAAGGCCGGACTGATCTGAGAAAGGGGGCATGAGGAATGTATGATATTGAAAATTATTATAATGCAGAGACCATTAAGGAAGCGGTAACTCTTCTGAAGGAGCATCCGGATGCAAGGGTGATTTCCGGGGGAAGTGATGTGCTGATCAAGATCCGTGAGGGCAAAATGGCCGGTACATCTTTAGTGAGCATTCGTGATATTAAGGAAATCAAGGGAGTCCGGCTGATGGAGTCTGGTGATATTTATATTGGTGCAGGAACTACTTTTTCCCATGTGACGAATGATCCAGTCATTCAGAAGCTGATTCCGGTTCTGGGGGAAGCAGTAGATCAGGTTGGCGGACCCCAAGTCCGTAATATTGGGACTATTGGCGGAAATGTCTGCAATGGTGCGGTCAGTGCGGACAGTGCACCTACACTTTTTTCGCTGAATGCCATGCTGCGGATCGCAGATGGAACTGGTGGACGGATGGTTCCCATCAGGGATTTTTATCTGGGACCTGGTAAGGTGGATCTGCATCAGGGAGATGTGCTCACCCACATTGTGATCCCTGGGAAGGATTATCAGGGATATCATGGATTTTATATTAAGTATTCCATGCGAAATGCAATGGATATTGCGACCCTGAGCTGTAGTGTAGTCAGCAGAATCAATCCTCTGAAAAAGGTTCTGGAGGATGTAAGAATCACCTTTGGTGTAGCTGCACCCGTGCCGTATCGGTGTGCGAAGACGGAAGAGGCGCTGAGGGGTATGGAAATTGGCGAAGAGCTGTATCAGAAGGTGGAAGAGCTGGTAAGGGAAGAAATCAATCCCAGAGATTCCTGGCGAGCTTCTAAGGCGTTCCGACTGCAGATTGGCGGAGAAATCGCGAAACGCGCGCTGAAAGAGAGTGTTCGCAGGGGAATGGTGACGGGAGTTGTAGTGCCGGATGTCCGGACAACTTCAGGCGAAAATATGAGTTCAAATGGGGAAATTTATCCTTCATCTGATACTAAGAATGTAACAGGAGGTGAGCAGTCATGAAAAAGGATATGCGGCTGGTACAGTGTACTGTAAACGGAAAAGAGGTAGCTGAGTATGTGGACGTGAGAGAATCCCTTCTTGACATGCTGCGAAACCGCCTTGGGCTTACCTCTGTAAAGAAAGGCTGTGAAGTAGGTGAATGCGGTGCCTGCACTGTAATCATTGACGGCGAGACCATTGATTCCTGTATTTATCTGGCAGTCTGGGCTGAGGGAAAGAATATCCGCACCCTGGAAGGTCTTGAGAAAAACGGCGAACTTACCAGGATTCAGGAAGCTTTTATTGAGGAAGGCGCCATCCAGTGCGGATTCTGCACACCAGGCTTTGTTATGTCTGCTACAGTGCTTCTTGAGCGGGGCGAAAAGCTTACGAGAGATGCCATCCGCAAGCATATGGCAGGAAACCTTTGCCGCTGTACAGGGTATGAGAATATTGTGAATGCAGTGGAGAAGGTGAATAAGGAGAATATGACAGCTGAGGGTAAATAATTTAAGTGCTGTTGTTGTTACTGTTTACTGGTGACATTTCGCGAGGTGTTTTTTGTGAACATAGTTCACAGAAAACCCGAGAAGTGCGGCGCGAAATCATGCGAATGCATGATTTCTGTGCATCGCGAAGCATGTTGCTGTGAACGGAGTGAACAGTAATCTACTGTTTGTGGGTTCTATATTAAAAATGTATTTTATACTATACTGTAAATGGAAAAAGTGTTATAATATTAATTATAAAACAATATTGTTATGAAATTGACTAAATTAAATAAAAATGGCTAACATGTATCAATATTGTTATAATACAAAAAATATCAGAGGGCGGGGACTTCCCCGCCTTTTCTAAAATATTAAAAATGGGCAGGAAAAAAGTATGAGTGACAAGTGTATAATAGTCCGCGGCGGCGGAGACCTGGCAAGCGGCGTGATCCACAGACTGCATCGCTGTGGCTATCGTGTACTGATCTTAGAATGTGAAAAACCAAGTGCGATCCGCAGAAAGGTAGCGTTTTGCGAAGCTGTGTATGATGGGACAGCAGCAGTAGAAGGGATTCTTTGCAGAAGAATAGATTCTCTGGAAGAATGCGAGCAAGTCTGGCAAGCAGGGGAAATTCCACTTATGGTCGATCCGGCAGGCGATTGTATGATTGAACTTTCTGCGCAAGGCAAGGTAGCTGCTCTGGTAGATGCAATTCTTGCAAAGAGAAATCTTGGAACTTCAAGAAATATGGCACCTCTTACAATTGGTCTGGGACCAGGCTTTTTTGCCGGGGAAGACGTGGATTACGTTGTGGAAACCATGCGAGGTCACGATCTTGCCAGAATCATTACTGAGGGTCCGGCAATTCCAAATACGGGTGTCCCCGGAATGGTAGGCGGTGTCAGCAAAGAACGTGTGATCCACTCCCCGGGGACCGGCAGAATCCATAATATGGCCCATATTGCCGATATTGTAGAGAAAGGACAGATTCTTGCCTACGTGGGAGAAACACCTGTAGAAGCCTCTATAACAGGCGTATTAAGGGGAATTATAAAGGAAGGCTACAATGTTCCTGTTGGAATGAAAATCGCCGATATCGACCCCAGAAAAGAAGAGAAGAAGAACTGCTTTACCATTTCGGATAAGGCCAGATGTATTGCTGGAAGTGTGGTGGAGATTTTGCTCAGTGAGGGTGTATTGCCAAACACGCTCTAGATCCTGTTTGGTCACATTGCATTTATTAACATGTTTTCGCTTGGGGAATGTTATGAAGCCTATGTACTTTTTATAGAATTGTTTTTTATGGTTACGAAGTCAGGCAATGAATCATTGCATGAAAATAATTGGCGTGAAGGAGGTCAGGATGAAAAGATACGGTTATTTTCTGGACTTATTAAAACTTGATATAGAGAAATACCCAGTGATCGCTGTAGTCGGTGGTGGTGGAAAGACAAGTCTGATTTACCGCCTGAATGAAGAATTACAGGCTTTGGGTAAAAAAGTGATTATTTCCACAACCACCCATATGGCATATGATCCCATGCTGCCTCTGGTAAAGAGCACTTGCATTGAGCGCGTCCCGGAAATATTAAAGGAACACGGCTTTGCAGCAGTTGCCGATATTGAAGAAACCTCTGGAAAAATGTGTGCCATAGAGGAAGCCGCATTGAAGAAACTGGTTCCATTTTGTGATGTTATGCTGATCGAAGCAGATGGAGCGAAACGAAAACCCTTGAAGGTTCCAGCCGACTGGGAACCGGCAATTCCTGATTTTGCAGACGTAGTAGTAAGTGTGATCGGTCTGGACTGTCTTGGCAAACCCATCTGCGAGACCGCCCACCGTGCCGAATACACCAGCTCTTTTCTTGAAAAAAATCTGGAAGCACCTGTTACCGCAGAAGACATAGAAAAAATAGCAACCTCTGTTCACGGTTTGTATAAAAATGTAGACCATAAAGTTTACCGTGTATATTTAAATAAAGCAGACATATTGCCCGATTCTTCTCCGGCAGAGCATATAGTAGAAGACCTGGCAAAGCAAGGCACAATAGCTGCATATGGCAGTTTAAGAGAGGCAGAAAATTATGAAGATTGCATTGATCATGCTGGCAGCTGGAAACAGTCGGCGGTTTGGAAGCAATAAGCTTTTATATGAGATCGAAGGGAAGCCCATGTACCGGCATATTCTGGAGAAGCTGATGATCGTGGCAGAATGGCTTGAAGAAACAGAGTGTATTGAAAAAGTGGAATGCGGTGAACATTTGGAAAAGCAGAATGAGGAAGGCTATAAAGAAGAACATATAGAATGCAATAAAGTAATTGCACCTCTTGGTGAAATAAAGGGGAAATTATTTAAACAGAGAGAGTGCTATAAAAGAATAACAGTAGTCACTCAGTATGAAGAAATAGAGCAGGCCGCAAGATCCATGGGTGTAAACGTATACATCAACCCTCATCCGGACGAGGGAATCTCCTCCTCCCTGAAAATCGGCTTAAAAGCAACTTAGACGTTGATGCCTGCCTTTTCACCGTTTCCGACCAGCCCTGGCTCACCATCGCCACAATTCGCCAGCTCATCACCCTCCTAAAAACATCAGGCAAAGGAATCGCCTGTGTCTCCTGCGAAGGAAAACTTGGAAACCCCTGCATTTTTACCCAAAAATACTACGACTTCCTGCTCTCTATCAACGGAGATAAAGGTGGTAAAGCTGTGATAACTGCACATAGAGATGATACGGCTGTTTTGAAGGTGAATGATGTGAAGGAACTTACCGATGTGGATGTTAAATATTGAGTACCCGATATTTGTGTAGCTGGTTTGTAAGAAAATGTCGATGCAAGATTGGTTAAGAAGAGTAACAGACTGGAAATTCTTAAATTTACTATTTATAAAGAAAACGGCAAGGTATTATCCTAAATCCGTAAAAAGTGTACGAGTAAAAATATAAAATGTGGGATTTTGTTGTATTTTGTGCATTTGTGTGAGATTCCAGCCAGAAATTACTTGTAATTATGATAGAAACAAGGTATACTAATGGAAAAGAAAGCAGTCGGGAGAAGTATTTTTATTTCTGCTTGCAAGAAGAGTTCCGTGAGCGTTTTACGTGAACAAAGTGAGCAGTACCCCATTTTCCCGTCTTACAAGGAGGAAAAAATGGCAGATAACTATGATGGCATGGCAGTTGGGGTGTTTGAACTGGATAACCTGGTAGCCTGCTTTGTGGCTCTTGATGCAGCATCCAAGGCTGCAAATGTAAAGATCCAGAGCGTAGAGAGAAACCGACTGAAAAGTGGAGCCTGTGTAAAAATGCGCGGCAGTGTTTCCGATGTAAATGCAGCTATGGAAGTGGCATTGGAGACTGCGAAGCCCCTTGGTAAAATCGTTTCCCATACGGTAATTGCATCCCCCACAGCAGACACGGAAACAGCACTTAAGATGACCA
The DNA here is from genome assembly GCF_003480145.1 of Ruminococcus sp. AM42-11. Lineage (NCBI taxonomy): Bacteria > Bacillati > Bacillota > Clostridia > Eubacteriales > Oscillospiraceae > Ruminococcus > Ruminococcus sp. AM42-11. The sequence continues at coordinate 20,871 of NZ_QUIO01000040.1, forward strand.
TTAACAAATAGAACATGTCAGGAGGAAATAGAAGATGTCTTATGGAGCATTAGGATTGGTAGAGGTTCTGGGGAGCTGCAATGCAGTAGTTGTCCTTGACAGATGCTGAAAACATCAGATGTAGAATTCCGTACCTGGCATACCAAGTGCGGAGGTCATGCAACTGTATTTTTAAGCGGTGATGTAGCCGCAGTGAAGGCTGCGGTAGATGCGGTGAAAGAGAATCCGCCTTGTGAAATCGTGGCAGCAGCCGTGATTTCAGCACCATCAGAAGAAACATCGCGACTGGTGGAAGAAGAGGAAGAGAAACATCATAAATGATTTTTCAAACACGCTCTGGCGTATAAAAAGGGTATGGTGTAAACCATACCCTGCTAAATAATCTAAGTGAGCTTTGAGGTCAAATTTCTATTATTGGTGACTCTATCAGTCCCAAACACTTCTTACAAATGAATCTGTGTCCCCGTCTTTCCCATAATACCATCTTTGGCTTTTTCCAACAGGGTGATCATAGCTGTACGGCCGGTGCCGGAGCTTGCAAAGTCTACGCAGGCCTGAACCTTCGGCAGCATAGATCCAGCGGCAAACTGGCCTTCTTCAATGTATTTTCTGGCCTGGGAAACGGTAAGATCGTCCAGCCATTCCTCATTTTCTTTGCCAAAATTAACGGCAACTTTTTCCACAGCAGTCAGAATGATCAGCATATCTGCATCCAGCTGCTTTGCAAGCAGGCAGCTTGCGAAATCTTTGTCAATGACTGCGGAAGCACCTTTTAGATGGTGGCCTTCTAAGGTTACCGGGATTCCACCCCCGCCACAGCAGATGACGATCTTGTTGGCATCTACAAGACTGCTGATGGCATCCTGCTCTACGATTTCCACTGGCTTGGGAGAAGCAACCACACGGCGGTAGCCGCGGCCTGCATCTTCTTTCATAACATGTCCGTAGGCTTTTGCCTGGAAATCAGCTTCTTCCTTGGTAAGGAATTTACCAATTGGTTTGCTTGGATTTTCAAATGCAGGATCCTCAGGATCTACACGAACCTGTGTGACAACGGTGACAACCGGTGTACGCATGAAGCCACGTTTGCGAAGCTCTTCACGGAGCGCGTTCTGAAGGTCATAGCCAATGTAAGCCTGGCTCATAGCTACACAGACAGAGAGCGGAGTGTTTGGCTGTGCCTGATCTTCGTGGGTAAGAGCAGTCATAGCGTTGTTGATCATACCTACCTGTGGTCCGTTTCCGTGAACCACAACTACCTGGTGACCTTCCTCAATAAGGTCGCAGAGCGCCTTTGCAGTAGATTTTACTGCTATCATCTGTTCTGGAAGTGTATTTCCAAGTGCGTTGCCGCCAAGGGCAACCACGATACGTTTTCTTTTATATATCATAAAAACCTCCTCTGATAAATATTTAGGAAGGAGTAAACCAGAGTTTGTTAAAAAAATCATTCCTGCGAAGTGCGATAAATATTCCGCAGAAAGCCTGTGTGGGCGATACTCTAATATAACCACTTCTATAAATATTATCGTAAACAATCTATAAAATAGCAATTTGATAGTTACTGGTCGCGGAGTGAACAGTAACATTTGATATACTAAAAATATATCAAGTATAAGAAATACCATCAAAAATGAGAACAAAAAAGGGCTGTATTCCTACAGCCCCCTGAAAAGCATTATTCCATAATTCTCGGAGCAGCCTTTACTTCCAGTTTTTTCAGGATATCCTGTGGATTTTCAAATTTGGAGAGCATGATCATTGCTGCAATTACATATGGTTTGAAGCTTGCTTCTTTATAAAGCGGGATACGGTAACGGTCAAATACGCTTGCATCAACCTCACCGGTCTCACAGCTTACGCCTGTAATATCAGCTGGCAGACAGTGCAGGTAAAGCGCTTTGCCGTCCTTGGTAGTCTTCATAAGCTCTTCTGTGCAAGCCCAGTCTTTGTGCTCTGCGTTCTGAGCAAGAAGCTCTTTCTCCAGTTTATCGATTCCGTCGAAGTCGCCTTCACCATAGAGGTTGGTACGTTTTTCCATTGCTGCAAATGGAGCCCAGCTCTTTGGATAAACGATATCGGCATCTTTGAATGCTTCTTCCATGCTGTTTGTCTTTGTGAAAGAACCGCCGGACTTCTCAGCATTTTTCTTGGCAATTTCCTCAACCTCTGGCATTACATCGTATCCTTCCGGATGCGCCAGAACAACGTCCATACCGAAACGTGTCATAAGTCCGATGACACCCTGTGGAACGGAGAGTGGTTTACCATAGGAAGGAGAGTAAGCCCATGTCATAGCAAGCTTTTTGCCTTTCAGATTCTCGACACCGCCGAATTCGTGGATGATGTGAAGCATATCTGCCATACACTGGGTTGGATGGTCAACGTCACACTGAAGGTTTACAAGAGTAGGTCTCTGCTCAAGAATACCATCTTTATTTCCTTCTGTTACAGCATCCATAAAATCTTTCTGATAAGTATGTCCCTTACCGATATACATATCATCACGGATACCGATTACATCAGCCATGAAGGATACCATGTTGGCTGTCTCACGAACGGTTTCACCGTGTGCAATCTGGGATTTCTTCTCGTCCAGATCCTGTACCTCAAGTCCAAGAAGGTTGCAGGCAGAAGCGAAGGAGAAACGGGTACGTGTGGAGTTGTCACGGAAAATGGAGATTCCCAGACCACTCTCGAATACCTTCGTGGAGATATTGTGCTCTCTCATGAAGCGGAGGGCGTCAGCAACTGTGAAAACAGCCTCCAGCTCCTCGTCTGTTTTATCCCATGTCCAGAAGAAGTCGTTGTTGTACATTTCTTTGAAGTTAAGGCTGTTAAGCTTGTCGATGTAATCCTGTAATGTTTTCATGAATTTTCTCCTTATATAATTAAAATTTATCTGGTACAGAGAATATTAAGAAACCGTCATATTGATTTGTATGATTTTTCAATATTGCGTCAATATCGCAGATACTTAATTTTCGCTGTGCTGGTTATTTGTTAAAAGTACTATGTGTAAAGTGGAGGTATGGAGCAGACACATTGTAACAGCTGTCTGCTCCAAGGGTGTGCAGCTTGCGGAACGTTTACAGTTTCTGTAGTTCTGATAAACAGATATTTCCGGATTATTTACAGTAAGCAGTAGGAAGTGCTGCGTAAACAGCTGCACATCTTACCAGATCATCTTTCCATGTTTTCTCGTTTGGAGCGTGAGCCTGTGCCTCTGCGCCAGGTCCAAATCCGATGCATGGGATTCCGTTACGTCCCATAATGGAAACACCGTTGGTAGAGAATGTCCACTTGTCGGTAAGAGGACGGGCTTTTCTCATAGCTTCTGTCTCAGCATTGCCCATACGCTCTGTGCCATACAGATTGTGGTAAGCTTCCTCAAGAGCAGAAGTAACCTTGTGATCCTTCGGGATTACCCATGTTGGGAAATAGCACTCGATTGGATATACCAGCTCTGTCCAGGATGGACGGGAGTACTCATACATGGAAACCTTAACATCGTCACCATACTTTTTGACAGATGGAAGTGCGCGGATCTCATCCAGGCAGCTCTCCCAGGTCTCACCTGCTGTCATACGACGGTCAAGGGAAACGGCACAGGAGTCGGCAACTGCACAACGGCTTGGGGATGTGAAGAAAATCTCAGAAGTAGTAACCGTACCTCTTCCAAGGAAGTTTGCTTCTTCCCATTCCGGGTTATATTTCTTATCCAGCATTTTTACAAGACCTTTGATCTCGGTCTCATCTGCAGCATCATTTTCATTTAATGCACGAACATCCTGAAGGATGTCAGCCATCTTATAGATTGCGTTGTCGCCACGCTCAGGAGCAGAACCATGGCAGGAAACACCTTTTACATCAATACGGATCTCCATACGTCCGCGCTGTCCACGGTAGATACCGCCGTCTGTAGGCTCTGTGGAAACAACAAATTCCGGACGAACCTTGTCTTCGTTGATGATGTACTGCCAGCAAAGACCATCGCAGTCCTCTTCCTGAACAGTTCCTGTAACAACAACCTGATATTTGTCATTAAGAAGACCAAGATCTTTCATGATCTTAGCACCGTAAACAGCAGATACGATACCACCCATCTGATCAGAAGTTCCACGTCCGCCGATCTCAGTCTCAGTCTCAAATCCTTCATAGGGATCGAATTCCCAGTTGTTTCTGTTTCCGATACCTACAGTATCAATATGTCCGTCGAAACCGATGAGAGTGCTTCCAGTTCCCATATAGCCAAGGATATTTCCCATTGGGTCAATCTCAACTTTATCAAAGCCAAGCTTCTCCATCTCTTCTTTAATACGCATTACATGATCCTTCTCACCGCAGCTCTCGCCTGGAAAATGAACCAGTTCACGAAGAAATTTGGTCATATCTGCTTCATAATTCTGTGCAGCTTCTTTGATTTTGTTATAATCCATAACTTTTTACCTCCGTTTTTTGTAAAAAAGTATCATATTGTTATAAAAATTATTTGCTTAATGATTCGTTTGTTCCGTATAAGCCATCCCATACGATCTCACGGTAACGAACTGGATCTGTATCACCTTCTGTGGAGATTACCAGAATGTTGGAATTCTCATCCAGCTTCAGGGCCTCTTTCAGATCTTTGGCATCTTCGTCATGAAGCGCTGTATATGCAAGCCCCAACGGAACAGAACCGGATTCACCAGATATGATGTGTGGATCGTTTTCAAGAGGATTGGCATAAATACGTGTTGCCTTGGCACTCATCCAGTCTGGGCAGGACGCAAAGACGGTTACATGATTCTTCAGGATGTCCCATCCGATGGTATTTCCCTCGCCGCATGCAAGACCTGCCATAATGGTCTGAAGATCACCGGTTACATTTACCAGATTGCCGTCGGCCTGAACAGCAGAGCGATAGAGGCAGTCGGCAGCACTTGCTTCGCAGACAACCATTACCGGAGGATTTTCTTTATATTTGTGGGCAAAATATCCTACAACTGCACCTGCCAGAGAACCAACACCTGCCTGTACAAATACGTGTGTCGGGCGGTCAACGCCGTTCTCCTTCAGCTGTTTATCTGCTTCCAGTACCAGAGTGCCGTATCCCTGCATGATCCAGGATGGAATCTCCTCATAGCCGGCCCATGCAGTATCCTGAACGATGATGCCATGTTCTGTCTTAGCTGCTTCTGCGGCAGCCATTCTTACGCAGTCATCATAATTTACTTCTTCGATGGTTACTTCGGCGCCTTCCTTGGCGATGTTGTCAAAACGTGTCTTAGTGGTTCCTTTAGGCATTCTGACTACGGCTTTTTGTCCAAGGCGTTTAGCAGCCCATGCAACGCCGCGGCCGTGGTTTCCATCTGTAGCAGTGAAGAAAGTAGCCTGTCCGAATTCTTCTCTTAATTTATCAGAAGAGAGAACATTGTAAGGAAGCTGGCTGATATCGCGGCCGAGTTCCTTCGCTATGTAACGTCCCATTGCATAAGAGCCTCCAAGAACCTTAAAGGCGTTTAATCCGAAACGATAGGATTCATCTTTGCAGTAGATGCCCTTTACTCCAAGATAGGAAGCAAGAGCGGAAAGCTTCTGCAGTGGTGTTACGGAGTACTGGGGGAAACTTTTGTGGAATTCATTTGCTTTGGTTACGTTCTCTTCGGACATCAGGTCCAGGAATTTATCATCAGATCCCGGAACATGATTGACCGTCCATTTCAGTCCGTCTGTCATGGTGAAAACCTCCTTCGTGGTTTTTGTTATTAGAGTACATCTTAACTACATTTTTGTTTTCCTTATAAGTATAATAACATAAATAAATCAATTTGCAATAGAAAAATACAAAAAAATTTAGCTTTCTCAAAAAATATTTAGTTTGATTGCAAGAGCCTTCTGATTGTGGTAAAATATAGGGTATGGCATTTGAAAAAAGCCGAAGAAAAATAATGAAAATACTTTTGAACCGGATGTATGGAGCGTGCAGATTGCTGGAATGATTTTTCAAACACGCTACGGGAAAGGAGCAAGATTTTATGGCAGTATTTCGTGCATTTAAAGCACTTAGACCTACAGAGGGAAAGGCAGCAGCAGTAGCTGCCCTTCCATATGATGTAGTGAATAGAGAAGAGGCAGCAGCCATTGGGAAAGAGAATCCGGATTCTTTTCTCCATGTAGACAGAGCAGAGATGGACCTGCCGGCAGAGACGGACCTCTATGATGCGAAGGTTTATCAGAAAGCGAAAGAGAACCTGCATAAGATGGAGGAGACTGGCGTTCTGGTTCAGGACCATAAGCCATGCTACTACATATATGAACTGGTACGCAAGGGGAAGGTTCAGACTGGAATTGCAGGCTGCGCTTCTATTGATGATTATCTGAATAATGTGGTGAAAAAGCATGAACTTACCCGATCAGATAAAGAGCTGGACCGAATCAATCATGTGGATGTATGTGATGCTAACACAGGCCCCATTTATCTTGCCTGCCGTTATACAGATGCGTTGAGTGCTCTTCTTGAGCAGTGGAAAAAAGAGCACAAAGCAGCCTATGATTTTACAGAAGAGGACGAGATCACACACCGTGTGTGGGTGATCGATGGGGACGAGGCGATTAGCCAGATCCAGGATGAGATGGAGAAGATCCCTGCACTTTATATTGCAGACGGACATCACAGAGCTGTCTCTGCAGTGAAAGTGGGGCTGAAGCGACGTCAGGAGAATCCGGATTATACAGGGGAAGAAGCGTTTAACTATTTTCTTTCCGTTGTTTTTCCATATGACCAGCTTACCATTCTGGCATATAACCGTGTGGTGAGGGACTTGAATGGGCAGAGCGTGGAAGATGTCCTTGAGAAAATTAAAGACAACTTCGACATGACGATTGTTCCAGGTTTTCCTGCAAAGCCAGTGGAGAAGCATTGCTTTGGTATGTATCTGGATGGTTTCTGGTATCTTCTGAAAGCGAAATCGGAGCTTTATGAGGGAAAAGATGTGGTTGGTCAGCTGGATTCCCAGATTCTTCAGGACGTGGTTTTAGGTCCAGTTCTTGGCATTGGTGATCCAAGGACTGACAAGCGTATTAAGTTTGTAGGCGGAAGTCATAAGTTAAGAGAACTTCAGACTCTGGCAGATGAGACCAGAGGCGTTGCGTTTGCGCTTTATCCTACTTCTATGGAAGATCTGATGCAGATTGCAGATGAGAGTAAGCTGATGCCGCCGAAATCCACCTGGTTTGAGCCGAAGCTGCGAAGCGGGATCTTTGTGCATAAGCTGAGAGGATGATAAAATGGAAACAGAAGAATTTATCTCAGGTTTTTGCAGAACCTGTAACGGCAGTCAGACAGTGTGCTGTGAATATGAAGAAAAAGATGGGAAAAGGATACTTACCTTTATGGACTGTGCCTATAAAAGATGTGTAAATCAGGGCGCCTGTGAAATTTATAAAGAAGCGCACCAGTTGGGAAGCGAGGAAGAGTAGCCGCAGCCTGCAGGCAGCAGACTGCAGAAAGCCTTTTTAAACACGCTCTAACGAACAGCAGGTAAAACTGGCAGAGGGTGTTCTGACTGGTTTTATAAAATAAGCCATATAATAACCAAATCCTGTAATGAGGAGACGGTATTATATGGCTTATTTATAACATGTTTCCAATATGTTATTTTTGTTATAAAATATAAAGAAATAACTATAATATTACTTGTTTACATCAATATAACTATAAAGCGTATATTTAGAGATTCCAAAATAATTCGCTACTTTATCTCCGGACTTTGTAATAAGGAAAGCTCCGGAATCATTAAGAAACTGGATCGCAGTTACCTTATCCTCTTTATTCATGAGAGCTACCGGCTTGCCTACAAGCTTCACGGATTCTTCGATGAGACGATCCAGAAGATCGTTGACACTGTGAGTGATCTGCTTCGGCTTCTCTTCTTTGTTCTTCGGGGTGATCAGATCATCAAGAGCACTGTTGATCAGGGTCAGCTTGGTGATGTCGTAGTTGATGCCGAATACATAGTGAAGGCTGCCGTCATCGTCCTTTATATATGAAGTACTGCACTTCAAAATCTTGCCGTCTGCTGTTTTCATCAGGTAACCATTGTGGTCGGCTGGAGCACAGTCACTTCCCCGTCCTTTCTGGCGGATGCCGTCGAAAACTGCGTCCGATGGACCGTCACCTACATTTCGTCCGGTTACGTGTCCGTTTACAATATAGATAATGGAATGCTCCGGTTCTTTTGTCTTCAGATCATGGATGACGACCTCGCAGTCGTTCCCGAATTCTGCTGCGATATCCTGCGCAATCTGCTCTAAGACAGTTAATCTTCCCATATTTGTTCCCTCCTGTTTTGGATTTGATTTTTTTATTAAGAGCAGGAAAATCCTGCCATGGGTCGATGCCTGGAATCTCCGCATAGAATCCGGGCATCCTGTCTGTATTTATTACTGTTCACTGGGAGCGTTCCGCGAGGTGTTTTTTGTGAACAGAGTTCACAGAAAACCCGAGAATATCGGCGCGAAATCATGCAAGGCATGATTTCTGTGCATCGCGAAGCGGGTTGCTGTGAACGTAGTGAACAGTAACCTGTATTCGTATGTTGCAGATAGTAACGAATGACTTACTATATTTATAATAGCATGTCAGAAAAAAAATAAAAAGACAATTTTACAAAAAAATTATTGAAGGCTTAAAAAATTTCGTATTTATTTTGTTGAAGATGGAAAATACATGTGGTATATTTACATTAAAATAAGATATGAGGTAAATAAAATTGGTTATTTTGTATAAATGCAAGTCAATGTGGAAGAAAAATAAATACAGGACTGGCTTGGGAATGGCAGATAACTACAGAAATGTGAAGGGAGGATCTGTTGTATGAAATATCTTTTGAAAAACGGAACCGTAATATCAGGTGCAGGCACAAGGAAACAGGATGTGTTGGTGGAAGGCGAAAAAATCATAAAAGTAGGAGAGGAGCTTTCACAGCCAGATGCCAAGGTGGTGGATGTATCTGGTAAGCTCCTTTTCCCGGGATTTATTGACGGACATACCCATTTTGACCTGGAGGTCGCAGGTACTGTAACAGCAGATGATTTCGAGACAGGAACAAGAGCGGCAATCCTTGGCGGAACCACTCTGGTTATTGATTTTGCTTCACAGGATAAAGGTGGACATACCCTGAAAGAGGGCCTTGAGAAGTGGCACAAAAAGGCTGACGGCAAATGCTCCTGTGACTATTCTTTTCACATGTCCATTGTGGAATGGAATGAGGAGACAAAGAAAGAAATTCAGGATATGATCAATGAGGGCATTACCAGCTTCAAGCTATATATGACTTACCCGGCAATGATCGTAGACGACGAGGATCTTTATAAGATCATAAAGGCCTTAAATGAAAAAGGCTGTTTCGCAGGCGTACATTGTGAAAATGCAGGCGTGATCGACGCATTGATCCAGGAAGCGAAAGCACAGGGAAAACTGGGTCCGGAGAATCATCCTCTTGTACGTCCGGATACCATGGAAGCCGAGGCAGTACACCGTCTTCTTGTAATTGCGAAGGAAGCAGGAGCTCCGGTCATGGTGGTGCATTTGACCAACCGCAAGGCATACGAAGAAATCATCCGTGCCCGGGAAAATGGTCAGACCGTATTTGCAGAGACCTGTCCTCAGTATCTTCTTCTGGACGACAGCGTTTATTCCAAACCTGATTTCGAAGGTGCCAAATATGTGTGCGCTCCGCCAATCCGCAAGAAAGCGGATCAGGATTGCCTGTGGAAAGCCCTGGCAGATGGAGATATCCAGACAGTAGCTACAGACCAGTGCAGCTTTACCCTTGCCCAGAAAGCAATGGGAAAAGCGGATTTTACCAAGATTCCAGGTGGCCTGCCGGGAGTTCAGACAAGGGGAACTCTTCTTTATACTTACGGCGTGCGCACCGGCAAAATTACAGTCGAGAGAATGTGCCAGCTTCTGTGTGAAAATCCAGCTAAGTTGTACGGTGTATATCCAAACAAAGGAGTTATCGCCGAAGGCAGCGACGCAGACATTGTAGTATTTGATCCGGAAAAAGAGAATGTAATTTCTGCGGAAACACATGCTTATAATACAGACAATAACCCCTATGAAGGCTTTGAAATACATGGAGATATTGACAAGGTATTCCTCCGGGGAAAACTTGCTGTGGATGATGGAAAACTGGTGCAGGAGAAACTTGGAACTTATATTAAGAGAGGATTGAGACAGCCACTGGCCTAGAACGTGTCTGAAAAAGGCTTTTTGCAAGATGTGCGCCACAATTTGTGGGAGATTTTACCCGAACTCGGTTGCCGTAGCCCGCGTTTTTTGAAAGTGAATATTGTCTGAAAAGTGAGCAGATCATGAAGGAAAGTATTGGGCAGCAGCGAAAGAAATAATGAAAGCGAAGAAAAAGGAACAGCCATAATTGCAGCTATTTCTGTAACTGTTAAAAGATAATGTAAGGTAGCCGTAAAATAATGAATGACCAGAAACTCTTACAGTAAAGGAAATAAGAGTTTCTGGTCATTTAAGTTTTGTGAGATGTGAATGAACTGCTATTGTGCGACTAAAGATATGAGAGCAAATAATACTTTTTAGCTTTTAAAGCTTACTTTCTGCGCTAAATCATAAATCATGTCTTTTCACATACCCTGTCAGAAACAGTGCAGCGGCTCCGTCACATGTGGCATTACATGCTGCTGCAAAAGCATCATTTAGTGCAAAAACAGCGAACATCAGCGCCACACCGGAATCTCCGAATTTCAGGATTCCGGTCAGGGTTCCCAGGGATACCATTACGGTTCCCCATGGAAGTCTGGGTGTGCCAATGGAACAGGTGGCAAGCAAAATACTGAAGATCACCATAGTTCCCGGTGCAGGAACAGAGCCGTACAGAATACGGGAGATCATCATAGCGAAGAATACCTCTGCAAGCACAGAACCACAGTGATGAATCTGGGTAAAAAGAGAAATTGCCTCTTTGATAAGCTCGGAATCAAGCGGCACACATTTGTCAGCTGCTTCCTGTGAATATTTTTCCACAGCTGTGGAAGAATGGGTTCTTAAAGCCATTTTACAGATCGGTATATAATTTTTCAAAATTCCCCATGCCTTTTCTCCGGCATAAGATCCTGCAATATGATACAGAACCAACACCCAGACCATATAAGCCGGAATTATAATAATAAGTGCCAGAAGCAACAGTGGCAGATACTTGATGAAATATCCCTGATAAGCCAGTGTACATAGAGAAAGCCCGATATAAGCAGGCAGCAGTGGAAGAAGAATCCTGGACATCAGGGAAAGGGTGATTCCCCAAAACTCCTGCAAAAGCTCTTTGGTTCGCACTGCATTGGTCCAGCAGGCACCAAGGGCAAGCAAAATAGCAAGTACTAACGCGCTCAGTGCAGAAACCGGTGCTGGAATGGGAAGCTCAAACAAGGTATCCGGCAGGAAGCGGAAAGATAAACTGTCTGTGGATACCGGAAGTTTTGGAATGATCAGATATCCAAGAACGGATGCGAAAGCTGCGGCTCCAAGCATGGAAAAATAAGTGATCCGGACAATTGGCGCGGTGACGGGTGTGGGAGCTTTTTTTACGGAAATAATGGAAGATGCCACAAGACCGATAATGATCAGCGGTGCCAGAAAGGTGATTATCTGACTTAGTACATAACGGGCTGTAACCACCAGATTCAAAGCCCCGGAGGTCAGTCCCATAGTTCTTGTGGCATTTAAAAACAGGCCTGCAAGGAGGCCGGGTATACTGACTGCCAGAATCCGAATGGGAAAACTGGCCATAATTCTTTTTTTCTTCATTGTGAAAATTCCTCCGGATGTATTATAATATATAGGAATGAAAGGTGCAATGAAATTTTAACCGCTGCATCATCCTCTTGCCAATAAAAGGTTACTGTTCACTCCGTGACCAGTAACGCGCTTCGCGATGCACAGAAATCATGCATTCGCATGATTTCGCGCCGCAATTCTCGGGTTTTCCGTGAACTTTGTTCACAAAAAACACCTCGCGGAACGTTACCGGTGAACAGTAACAATAAAAGGGATTGATTAAAGAATGCCTGGTAATGATGGCAGGAAGGGATGGGTAGTTGATATGACAGGATGGAGTGAAAAATCATGTATAATAAAATTTATCAGATTCTTGATGAAAAAGGCAGGGCAAAAACTGGAATTTTTCTGGATGGACCATATATGGGAAAGAAGTGCATTTTGAAACCAGAAACGGTTATTAGAGAAGAAAACTGTGGTGAAGCTGCTGAAAAAAAATCAGGTGTACAGCTGATCCCCGAGAAAACGGAAGATGCTTCCATATGGGATAATTATCTGAATATTCTGAGTGAGACGAAAGAGACAAAAGTGACAGAAGCAGACGGTCGCCGGCTTTTCGTAGAAGATTACCGCAAGAATCCAAGGCTTGTGATCTTTGGAGGCGGTCACGTATCCCAGCCTACTGCCCATCTGGGAAAAATGCTTGGCTTTCATGTGACGATCATGGATGACAGAGAAGATTTCGTGAAAAAGGCTCGATTCCCGGAAGCAGACCAGCTGGTCTATGGTGATTTCAAGGACCTGGACAAATATATTGCTCCTTATGACAATGCCTATTATGTAATTCTTACCAGAGGCCACATTGGTGATGCAGACTGCCTTCGCAGGCTTCTCCATCGTCCCTACGAATATCTTGGCATGATCGGCAGCAAAAACAAAGTGCGGATCACCAGGGAAAATCTTCTAAAAGAAGGTTACACTCTGGAGCAATTGGACGAAGTCCATGCACCAATCGGAATTCCTCTTGGCGGGCAGCTTCCGGAGGAAATTGCAGTGAGCATTATGGCAGAGATCATTAAGGTAAAAAATCAGCATTATTCCGCATACTGTGATGAAAAAGTAGAGACAGCAGTTCTGGAAGGTCGTCATGGTGTCATGGTCACTATCGCAGAGAAATCCGGCTCTTCTCCAAGAGGAGTAGGAAGCAAAATGTTCGTAGAACCATCCGGACACATTACAGGCAGCATTGGCGGCGGCAAAGTAGAGTACGAAGCCATCAATCATTGTAAAGAAGTAAAAGAAAAAGAAGTAAAACACTATGCCTTAACAGCAGACGGCCAGGACAGCCTTGGAATGATCTGCGGCGGACAGGTGACGGTGGTATTTGAGCGGGTATAAGTTATGGAATGGGAAAATGTTCCTATAACACGTACAAGATCACATTGTAAACCAATAAGAATTCAGGCTGGCTTCTACAGAAGATATGTGGACCAGCCTGTTTTCTTTGAGTATATAAAATATAAATGTGATGGCACTGCTAAAAAAGAAATTAATCCCTGTCCGCTCCGACAGACAATTCCCCAAACTTAAAATTATCTAAACACCATAGATTTACAATTCGTGTCATTTTCTGGCGTTTCGTGACAGAATTATTGAAATAATTTCCGACTTTTTTATAATGAGAATAACAAATGGGAGACATCAGATGGAAAAGGAGGGATGTCGTGTATTGTATTGCTATATTGACTGATCAGAAACAGGAAGGACAGAACTGTGCGGAATATATCAGGAATTACTGTACAGAAAAGAAAATTTTTCCATTGATTGAAATCTATCAGGATCAGGAACAATTTTTTGAGTGGACACGAAAAACAGTACCGGCAGTGGTGTTTCTTGCATTACCTGGTGTGCCCGGGCTGAATGCGGCAGAACATCTTCGTTCCCTGTATCCCAAATGTGGGATCATCTGGTGCAGTGATCTTGATTTTTCGCTTCATGCGTTCAGGATGCGGATAGAATATTTTTTTATGAAACCTATGGAAGAGCAAAAAATAAAAGAAGGACTTTCCATTTGGTTTGAACGCAGCAAGGTAATATGATAAAAACACTCAGGAGGAAAACAATATGAAGAAAAGAGCTTTAATTCTTGCAATGATCACTTTTATAGCTGCTGCAACATCTGAACCATCAATAAATATGGTACGTGCAGAAGAAACACAGACGGAGGAAAATACAGCTCAGACATCAGAACTGCCCATAAAGACACTTACACAGAAGGTTATTGACGAGAATCCTTATATGGCAGCAAGTGATTCCAATATTCATCATGACTGCTACAATACAGATTCCACAGACGAAGTATTACCGGTAGGCATTTATTCAGAAATCAATGTTTCTTATGAAAAAACCAATGCAAATGCGTCTCCTGCTATCTTTTTCGATTCTTATGGACATGCAGTGGTTCCGTTGCTTGGTGGACTGGCAATTCGTGATATCAATGCAGAGGAAACACAGACACTGGGATATTTTTCTCCAAAACAGCATGACAATGGAGAATATCTGATCCAGAGCTCCTATTCCTTTGTAGATGAGAGTAACCGTCTGGTGTGTCCGACCAATAATAACCATGTGCTGATGCTGAAGGCAACAGATGAAGACGGAAACGTACTTCCGGAATTTGAGAAAGTGCTGGATATTGATATTAAAGCAGCGGCAGAGGCAGCACTTGGAAAAACACTGGATCAGAATCTTCTTGCTGTAGTGTTTGACTATGAAGGAAATCTCTGGTTTGCAACCGGAGGATTCCGTATTTACCCTGACAGGAAACAGCAGGGTGCTATGGGCTATATTTCCCGTACAGCTATTGATGCCATTTTAAATGGAGAGGAAACTGATCTGTCAGAGGCAGTCTTCGTATATGAGCTGGCTCCGGGAGAGGGTGCAGAGAATGGAATTGCAGCATCCAAGGATGGAGCAGTGATCCTGACGAATCAGAACTGTTATCTGCTGCAGGCGGACAATGGGGTGAAGAAAATCTGGGAAACTCCTTACGAGAGTGCTGGTGCGAAAGAAAGCAAAGAAGGGGATGAAACAACTGGCGGAGGTCTTGCCTGGGGCAGCGGATGCTCTCCATCCCTTACAAAAGATCTGGTGATGTTTACCGATAATCAGGAGACCGTAAATCTCCTTGCTCTGGATATGAAAACAGGAGAAGTTGTTGCAAGTCTTCCTGTGATCGATGAACTTCCGGAGGGCAGCCAGGTATCTGTTGAAAATTCTGCGATCGTATATGATAACGGTGCAGGAACCGTAAGTACCATCGTATGTAACTGGTTTGGTGCAGGAAGTGCCAACCTGGGAAAAGAGGACAGTGATTCCTCCATTCAGAGTTATACCAATATTTATGATGAAAATTGGTTGAAACAGGGAAATAAAATGATCACGCCGGGTGTGGAACGCGTAGATACGATTAAGACTGAGGATAGATATGAAATGAAGAGTATCTGGTGCAGAAGTGATCTGTCAGATACTTCCATGATGAAATTATCTACGGCAACCGGATATATCTACGGATATGTACAGAATCTGGAAACCGGTATGTGGCAGTATATTATACTTGATTTTGAGACCGGTGAAACTGTTTTTTCCATGGATGTTGCCAGCAAGCCTATGTACAACAACATGGCTATCGGAATGTATGCCGGAAACAGCGGAAATTCACTTTACTGTCCTACCGGTTATCTGGAACTTCTGAGATTTCAGGACAGATTCGTTTATCTGCCGGAAATGCCTTATCGTAGGGTTGATCTGGATCAGGCGATGCGCAATGTGTTAAGCCAGGAGAAATTTGCGGCAGATGGTGGTCTGGGAGATGTGGAAGGATGGCTGAATACGATCACAATTGAGAACGTACATCCGAATACAACCGTTGCAATACGTATGAAAGGAATCTCTGGGGAAACAGGTTCTCTGAAGCTGTATGCATACGGCACAGATGGTACCTTGAAAGAAGTTCCGGCAGAGAAATGGCATATCCAGACAGAAGATGGTGAAACACCGGATACATTATCCGAAGATGTACTGTATGAGGTACACATGACTGTGGAAGATGGCGGTGACTTTGATCTCAGTGAAACAGAAAAGGAGATTAAGATATCTGCTGTTCTGGGAATCTGAAGGAGGTCTGATAAACAACCACCAGTTGAGCCCAACATCATAAACTTAAGATTAGATATTACACATTTATATTATCCTGCTAAAAACTCATTTCAAAAGGGCAGATTAAAACGAAGAGAAATCTTCACAGAGCTCCTTCTG
>NZ_QUIO01000041.1:0-36538 GCF_003480145.1 Ruminococcus sp. AM42-11
CAGAAGGAGCTCTGTGAAGATTTCTCTTCGTTTTAATCTGCCCTTTTGAAATGAGTTTTTAGCAGGATAATATAAATGTGTAATATCTAATCTTAAGTTTATGATGTTGAGCTGAACTGGTGGCTTCTGATGAGTCAATGCTTAAAATGAGAGAGCAGTTTTTTTAATACACCTGACCGTTTAGAGGTACTATCTGTGGCGGGGGCTTCCTGTATACGGTGGCGGAAGTCAGCGGGGTGGTGCACTGGGGCATGATTAGTCTGGCTTGTTTTTTGAATTGGGTAATATTGTTATAATTTTTTGTAAGGCTCTCAAATTCTGGAAGAAAAGTGAGATAATCGTAGTACCACTTGAAAGAAGGCGGGAATGCTTCAAGAGGCGAAATATCAAGCTTCTGCGCAAACGCCTGGGTCTGCGCAGTAATCTCTTCTGAAATTTCCGGAATTTTCTTGTATTTGCGATACCAGATAAAAATGTCAATCAGCTCACGCTCCATTACGATGGCCAGCTCGCGGCCCTGAATATTGTATTTGGTACATTGGTTCATGATCAATTGCCAGGAATCAAATTCACAATGGAAGTTTCTGGCACGGTTTCCTACAAGGGATGCGCTGTTATTCACACGGTAACGGACAATCTGCTCGTGAGTGAGCCAGATCCTGTTGGCAGTGAATACGGCTTCGCTGTAGAAGGAGCGGTCGTTGACACAGATCAGATTGTTAAAGCGAAGCCCCTTTTCCAAAATGAATTTTCGTTTGTAAATGGCATTCCATGGAACTACACTGATGTGGCTGAAAATTTCGGGAGCCTGGTGGAAATTCAGAACCTTATCGAAGCACTCAGCGGGCACATCAGACAGTGCAAAAAGCGGGGTATCGGAAAGCTCGCCGGTCTCATTGTCAAAGCAGACGGCGCAGCCCTTTACCATGTCGGCACCCGCCTGTTCAGCAATGGACAGGTATTTCTGGTAGGCACCTTTTTCTACAAGGTCATCTGCATCAAGAAAGTGAAGGTAATCACCATGGGCTTCTTCGATTCCCTTATTTCGACAGGCTCCTGCAAACCGGGTCTTTTCGTTGAGGAAAAGGCGGATGCGGGAGTCTTTTTGCTGGTAATCTTTTATGAGGGCAACAGAAGCGTCGGTGGATGCGTCATCCACACAGATCACCTCCAGCTCCTCTGGATTTCCCAGATCTTGCTGCAATACACTGTCCAAAGTGGCTGTGATGTATTTCTCAGCATTGTGAACCGGGATGATAGTGGTTAATTTCATAGGTAAATCCTTTCGTAAGGAATGGGTTATAAAAAAGCATTCCCACAAATTGTGACGTACATCTTGCAGAAAGCCTTTTTCAAACACGCTCTAGAGCATTCCCTTATCATTATTTTTGCCAGAGCTTTGCGTCAGCTTCAATCCGGTAAGCTCGGCAGGCAATTCCAGACTTCCTGTATCCTTTAACATTCTGCAAAGAAATGCAATCTGGTGCCTGTAAGGTCTTGAGGTACTGTAGCGCTCTGGGTTAAAGGTGTCAAAAGTATAGGACGCTTTTGGCGCAGCAGCCAGAAGCGTAGCAACCGTTTTTATACTATCTGTGGAAGTGATTACGACTTCATCGAATCTTGTCTCTCCCATGCACTTCTTATATTCTTCCTTCCCCAAGTCCAAAATATGGGATAAGGGATAAAATGAGAAAAGTCCCATCCGGCTGGTGAGCACACTTGCCAGCTTCCAGCGGTTACCTTTCTCGGGATCCGGCTTCAATGGCAGGCTGGAACAGTTAGGTGATAACTGTGCCAGATATTTGGCAGAGTCTGTATTGCGGAAATCATTGTATGCAAGCCAGAATTCTTTTTCCGGTGCCTGTGCTGTCAGGGCATTAAAATCCCGAACCAGATTCTGGGAAAGCTTCCGCCCTGTAAAGAACAGGACGCGTGTGCGCAGTGCCGGTGCATCATCAGAAGAAGCTGGAGCATAATAGGGCAGCGGTCGTCCGTTTAAGAGAGAATCTGCAATATCTGTGAGAAGATATTGTGGGGATTCCTCGAAAGTAGTGGCTTCTCCGGAGGAATTCTTTGTGGTCTGTAAATCATGATTGTTTTCCATTTGCAGAGAGCTTTTTTTCGAAGAATTCCAATCGTGTTCCTGGGAATCGAACCCATGACCTGTATTGGAAGTAAAATGGTCGGAAGGTTCCGAATGCAAAGCTTCATTTGCTGGCATCTTTCCAGACATCAGCTCTAACTGTCCGATATATCGTACTAACTCCGGCACATTATCAAATGCAGGATATTCCGGGTGAAATATATCACAAAGTGTGGAGTGCAGATTGCAGGAATGATTTTTCAAACAGGCTCCAGAGCTCTCGGGCAGACAGGAAGTGGTTTCCTGCAGGACAGGAGCAGCTGGTACAGTCTGATGGTCACTGGTTGCATTTTCGTGTCGAAGAAATGTACCGCACAGAAATCGCAGAATCTGTGTGCCTGTGGTGAATCTGGCAGAAAGTGCATTGTGATAATCCGATATAAAAATATCACACGCCGCAGCGAAATCCGGTACATCGAAATCTTTTGGCATTTCTTTTATATGTCTAAATTCAGAAAAATCAATTTCCCTCTCATGATCCAGATGCAGATACAAAACCTGATGATCGGAAAGTTCACAGTCAAATATGTAGAGGGCTGCCATGAAATTCCGGAATGTCTGCTCGGTGTCCGCAATATAGGATCCTGGAAGCAGCGGCGCATACAAAATAGTCTGCATGGAATCCATCTGCAAGCTGCGGCGGAGCTTTTCCCTGTGTGATTCATTGGGAATCAATGGAATGTGGGTGGAAGAACCGATAATGTAAGGCGTTTTGCAGATATTAGCTGTCATACATTCCTGCAGGTAAATATCCCGGTTCTGTACATTGTTAAAATACAGGCAGTCTGCCATAAACATAGTATGCTGCCAAAGCCCTGTATCAGCGGTGGAATCCGGTGTGTTCAGAACGGTTTCCGGATACAGATTGTGTCCGCAGTAAAGCAGCACAAACTGTCCCTCTTCCTTCCGGAATAGTAGGGCAAAGGTCCGTCTGTGATCACGTAGCCGGAGAGTGCAAGTGCCTTGCCGTATTCTTCGCTGTCCGGGCACACCAGAGTAATATTCTCAGACAGTGCAGTGCTGTCAGAAAGATAGCGGTTCAGAAGAGCCTGAAACAAGGCATGCTTCTCCTGAGTCAGGGAGACAATGATCTGGTGCTCTCCAAAATTCCTCAGAAGATGCACAAGTAATTTCAATATCCAGGTAGGAATTTCTTTTCCACGGCTGGCTTCCAGAAGAATCTGCTCCGGATCAGGAGCAAGGCTTCCGGTATAGGCAAAGCCATAAAACTGGGAGGAAGTTTTTTCCCGGTGGATCATCTCTGCAGGCTGATAGCTGGGAGATGTTTTGTGAGAAAGCTTGTAATCCTTTATCCAGGCTTTCTGCTGCTGTACGGTCATTCCGTTGCAGGCTTCTACGAAAGAGATCATTTCCTGTCTGGAACCATAAAGACAGAGCAGTCGCCCAATATGTGGCGGAAGTGAATATCGGACATAATGATTGTTCTCCCAGTCTGGAATATTGGATTCCATATAATCGAAAAGCTCATTGATCAATTGCAGCTTCAGTTCTTTCTGGTCAGTCTCATAGTTGGTGAGAAGCTTCCAGAAACGGTAGAAAAAATGGCGCACAGCAATGAAATCCAGCTCTGTCTGATATTGCTCAAACAGCCCCAGCTTCTCCATTTCTTCCTTCATAAAAATAATGGCATTTCGGATGTGAAGGGTGGAAGGCGTGAGACGGCTGAGGAATCCTACATTTTTTCTGTAATTATAGAAGCACTGATCCACGTATCCGATGGAACGGGCTTTCACAGCCAGAAGATAGGCCACCGGAAGATCTTCGAACCGGATTCCTTCCGGGAAACAAAGTCCGTTAAACAGATCTCTGTGAATGAACTTGATCCATGGGTATGGAGAAATCGCAGGTAATTCATAAGGCTTGTCTGCAACCCGGAAATTCTGATTATGGCAGGATGCAATGTATTCCTTACGAATCCCGGTCTCAGAGTCTACATTATAGTAACGGAAAAGAACCAGGTCGTTTCCGTCAGCGGTAGCTTTTTCATAAAGAAGTCTGCAGGCGTCAGGCTCTACGAAGTCATCGCTGTCTACAAACCAGACATATTCTCCATGGGAATGGGCAAAACCGTAATTTCGTGCCCTGCTGACGCCGTGGTTCTCTGTGGAAAATATAAAAAGCTTCTCCGGATTTAACGACTGATAAGCCTGCAGAATCTGCAGGCTTCCATCTGTACTGCCATCATTGACAGCTACGATCTCTATTTCCTCAAGTGTCTGTGCCAATAAGCTGTCCAGGCACGCGCTCAGGTATTTTTCCACGTTATACACCGGTAAAATGATGCTGACTTTAAAAGACTTCATCAAAAACTCTCTACCCCATTCCTAATTCCGATATTTCAAGTCAAAATTACAGTTATTTCGTCAATCTTTTACCTATAATAGTACCAGTTCGACAGGGGGATTTCAAGGGGAAAAGGAAGGGAGAAATTTGTTTATCTTATTTTTCGCACGGAATAAATGGCAAAAATGCCGTAGTTCGCATACTCTTTTCATATTCTAACAGTTGCGAAAGACTAACCCGTGATTTATAATGAGATATGTCGAAGTCTGTCCATTTCTGATTATTGAACGCAGGGAGCATTCCGCAGAGCGGTTAGTGTTTTCAAGTGAACAATAATTATTTTCAGGAAGCTTCGAAGATATTATAAAAATATTGAGGTGAAACCATGAACCCATTTTATAATAAAAAGAAAAAAGGATATACATTAGCAGAGGTTCTGGCCACGGTGGCAATACTCCTTATCCTCATGGCCATTGTTGTGCCTGCGATTTTTTCCATAAGGAAGAACCTGCGCCAGAAAGCTCTGGATAATAAGGCAGAGCTGATTTATACGGCGGTGCAGAATAATCTGGTGAAGCTGCAGAGCAATGGTAACAGCAGCCTTTATGACGGGGAAAAAACAGCAAATGCCATGGGAAGGACGCCCTCAGATGCCACCAAGGAGCAGAAGCTTTATTATGCACTTTCCTCTGAAAAAGCAGAACCAACAAAGGCTGCCAGCGTACTGGTGACAACGGATACCGTAGATGGCGAACTTTACAATAACTACTGGGTAGTAGAATATAACCCGGAAAGTGCCAGCGTATATGCTGTTTTTTATAGTGAGTCAGATAGTATCAAGCAATATGATCCAAATACATATGACAGCTTCCGCTATAAAGACAATCGTCTCAGCGATGGCGCAAGAATCGGATATTACGGCGGAGATGCACTGGATGGCAGCAATACAGCAGTGCTTGCCCCGAAGATCACGGTTACAAATGAGGAAAAACTGGTTGCAACTATTACTTGTATGCGGCAGGGACAAGATAATAAGCCGTTGTCATTTGATGTAGTTCTGACGGATGATAAGGGAAATCAATTAAATCTGAAGTATAAAGCATCTGGGGATAAGCTGGTTCATGCGAAGGATGATCTGCATGTTGGAGACATGTCAGAGAAGGATACTAATGAGGAGAGTTCGATTGTAGGGCGCAGTTATACTTTAAAAATCACTTTGGATGATCTGACAAGTGATGCTACCAGATTTGTATCACTTTATGGAGAAAAGAACAGTTATTTAAAGAGTACGAATACCAAGGCACTAAGAGCCGGAACTGCTCTCAATATAAAAGTTACGGTACGAAGTGAAAACCACAAGATCGATGGTCTGTTTACACAGTATGACACCAACAGTCTTTTTGCTGACAAGAGTACTTCTGAAAATGCGGCTATTTATTATGGTCGCCATCTGCAGAATCTGGATCAGGAATCTGGAGTAGCAGAAGATATAAAAACAGCTAAGCTTGGCAATTCTATCCATTTTGAAAAGCAGGAAGAGAAAGAAAAAGATGACACCACTTCCTGGTACAGCTGTTACGGAAACAAGGCGTTCACTCCAATCACCAACAAGAACCTGGAGAGCTTTATCGGCGACAAAAGCATGGCAATCTATCACCTGAATGTAAAAAATGGTGTGGATATAACAACTGCAGATGGCTCTGCCACAGGCAGAAAAGGTGCCGGTCTGTTTGCCGTGCTGAAGGATTCTATGACGGTGGAGAATCTGCGTCTGGCAGGAACCACCATAGCAATTACCGGTGAAGGAAAAGAGAAGGTAAGTGTCGGTGCAATCGCAGGTGAGACCACAGGCTCTGCGAAAATAACCAATTGTGAGGTATATCTGGACACAGAAGACATAGAAGGAAAGAATGAGAACGATGTCTGGATCAGCGGTGCCGGAATTCAGGGTGGATTGATTGGACATACTAACAGTGGGTCAGACTCAGGCTCTTCTGTGACAATAGACAACAGTTTTGCGGCAACTGTTATGGATGGCAGAGAGAACGGTACAACAGGTGATCTTATCGGTACTGTAGGAGGTCTGATCGGACAGGCAGATTGTGCAGTGAGTATAAAAAACTGTTATGCAGATTCTTACCTGACCGGAGATGTAACAGGTGGTTTGATAGGAAGTGTAAACAGTGGCAGCGTAAATGTTGAGTACTGCTATACGGCAGGGTATCAGAATCCAGCCAATCACGGCGGTGGCCTTGTAGCAAGCTCTGTTGACAGTAATGCTCTCAAGATAAAAAACAGCTATACAGTTGCTACTTACCTGGAAAACAGCGAAAGTAACAACAATCCTGTAATATATGCTGTCAGCCCAGGTACTCTGGAAAATGTCTACTATTTAAATAAGGGAAAAAATGTGGAAAATGACAATGGCGAGGCTGTGGATTATTTAACCTTTAGTAATAAAGCTAAAATGGCAGAAAAGCTGAACAACAATGGCAGCAATTCCTTTACCACTTCCACCACAACCTATGCCTACAATCTGAGAAACCAAGGTCTCACAAGCTATTCCTATCCATCTTTGAAAGATATTTCTCATTATGGGGACTGGCAGGCAAGCTATGAGGCTGGAAGTCTTGTATACTATGAGAAATATGCAATAAATGAGTCAAATTCCAGAGAATACGGCTTCTTTGGTGGAAATGTCCAGTCCTCTTTATCAGATAGTCTGACTGTCGTTGGAGATGGATACGGTATTGTATATACGAAAAGTGCACTTGAGACATTGTCTGGCTTTATTGTCAGCTATCAGAACAGTGAGGATGCAGATAAGCTGGAAGAATGGAAGGTTGACTGCAACAGTACGGAAACTGAGAAGTTCGAAGTTTCTGTAAATGATGGCGATACTGCGCAATCAGAGGAAACTTACGTTATTTTCCCATTGCCAAAAGAAATTATGAATGCTCAGGCAATCAAGGGTGTTTACTACCAGAAGCTGACAGTAAAAGGTGCATCAGATGCGGAACTTAACGATGAGGGGACTGCAGCACAGGCTGACGGTGATGAGACCACAGAGGTGATGACTGGAAAGACATTCTATTTCAATCCCCATTTTGCCAAATCAGTAGAAGCTGCAGATCAGGCTCCGAATAATATTTCAGCTATTTATCTCCGCACACCTAGACAGCTTTATCACATGAGCTTATACTATCAGGATTATGCATCCTTATTAAAGGGAATTTCCTTTATCCAGGAACGAGATATTGATTATGCGCCATATGACTGGAAAAATTATGAAGGTGTTCAGGAAGCGGTAACTGTCCAGAGTCCTGTGGGGGTAGCGGAAGATGGAACAATCACACCTTTTACATCTACCTACAAAGGCGGAGGATATGAAATACGTGGAATCAGCTTTGCCGCAAAAGGTACAGCAGTTGGATTTATTGGAGAAAATCAGGGATCCATACAGAATGTTTTCCTTGTGTCTGATTGGGAGAATAACGATTTTACGGGAACCACAGCGGTAAGTAATCCATACCTTAGCTATACTGGAACAATCGGAAGTAACCGTAACGTTTATATGGGGGCTTTGGCAGGAATCAACAAGGGAACCATTCAGAATTGTGCAGTCTGCGGTTACAGTATGGGTCGTGATGGAATCGTGTATGTCCAGCGAAACGGAACTCTTTACATAGGCGGACTGACTGGCAGTAACCAGGGAAATATCTATAATAGTGAAGTGGATGCTCCGGCAGTGAATGCAAATGTGCTCTATGGAAATGCTTATTTGGGCGGTTTTGCAGGTGAAAATATCGGTTCCGGTCTGATTCGAAACAGCTATGCAGTTGGAAATGTATCAATTGAATATTCAAAAGGTGCAAACTGTACGATCGGTGGATTTACTGCAAAAAACACAGGTGTATTAAAAGGCGATTATTGTGCAGTTGCGTTGGGCGCAGCCGGAACTTCCAAAACCTATGGCTTTTCACCAAAAGGCGGCGGTGTTGTTTCTTCTGACTGTTATTACCTCAGCGGGGGTACTTTCCGGTATCTGAATAATATGCTTCCGTTTAGCAATGATCAGGGCGCTGGCATCCATGTTACATATCAGGAAATGGTGGAAAAGGCAATGAAAGGAACTATGGCAGACGAGTCCCGGTGCAACGGAGCAACTGATGAAGAAAATTATCCTTTTAATGCAGTAGTAACCAAAGAGGGTAAAAGGTTCATTACGGCAACTGGCAGATCCCGGTTAACCTGGGAAGCATTGGTGTCATTTACTGGGAACATGAGGAAGGAGGAGCCAATGACGGCTACCATTTCTCCTATATCGGTTATAAAGCCAGCAGTCAGGATCCTACTTCAGTTTTGGACAAGGTAGGAGACAGTACCTTGTGTACTCGTCATGATGATGGCGGAAGAATCACAGAATATGGGTATGGATATTATTATGCTACCGGTAGTGTCAAACCTGATTCGACAATGTACTATTCCAGGCTGGAAATAGTGAGAATGTCCAGGCTTCTGAGAACCTGACGAATCAGCTGGACGGAGTGACTGTTGTGGCATACACTACTGCCCCGGCGATTGGAATAAGCAGCAGATTAGATACGAGTAGTTATATGAAAATGACAGCTAACGACCGAACAGCGAATGGTATCTGGCAGTTTAATTATAACAGCCAGCTGTACACCTTTACTATCAACCCGTTTTTTGCAAATGCAATGCAGTACGGTAGTAGCTTTCCAGATTATGATGGAATTCAGTCCTCTACTGTAACCGTTCTGGAAGACGGCTTCGAAGTCCAGGTAAATGCTGATGAAGCAATGCCCGGAGAAAAAGGCAAAGAATACGAAATCCGCTCTGCGGAGCAGCTGCAGTATTTGAACTGGAATTATAAAACTGGGACTGCGACGAAGGCATTGGATACGGCAGAGGATGTGGGAATTGTTGATAAATATCCATATCTGGGATATATGAAGGCAGATGGAACAGGAACGGATAAGTATTACAAGTGGACGGGAGCCGAAAGTCCATATCCACAGCCATATAAAAATTTAAAAGATGGAACTATTGATCAGAATGGCTGGTACTGGAAAGAAGAAAAAGGCGAGAAAAATACGGTATATTGGGATTTTGTAGAAAGTTCTGAAGGGCAGCAATATGTGGTTATGAATTTTGCACAGCATGGCAGCAGAATGTATTGGCATCCAGAAACAAAAATTGGCTATTGGGTATGGAACGGAAGCGGAAAACCTGTTGTTACGGATGCTGATGGAAATGAGATAGATTCCAATACCTATAAACTAGTTACTACAGACAGTCATCATAACTGGATCCAGACACACGATGTTGATGCCAACATGGAGCATCAGGACACTAAATTATTTACACAGATAGGCTCTCTGTACGATGAAAATGAGGATAAAGAAGCAGCAATAGCTTCGATGGCCTATTTTGATGGTAGCTACGATGGAAATACATATTCAATTAAGAATATTGAAATCCACAGTCAAAATACAGTTGCCGGCTTATTTGGAAACATTATAGGTGCCAATGTAAGCAATATAATTTTGTATTCAGAAAATGGAAACTACATTCAGCGAAGTAGTGGACGGAAAGGCTGGCATGCTTTAGGAGGCTTGTGCGGACTGGCTGCTGTTGGAAAAGGAAACTCTGCCGATGAAGTAAATATTTCAAATTGTACGGTGGCCGGTTATACAATTCAGGATAATACAGACAAAGGTGGATGGGGAGATTCCAATATAGGCGGTATGTTTGGAATGAGTACATTGGACTTAAACAAATGTACGGCAGTTAATACTATTGTACTGAATATACGGGAAAAACCGGGCAGAAAAGAGTCTGTAAGAGCAGGTGGTCTTGTTGGAAGTATGAGAGGGAAGATTACAAATTGCTATACAGGTGGAGAAATAACCTGTACGCAAGAATGTCTTAATGCAAGCTGCAGACTGATGCTGGCAGGAATATCCGGTGGTATTTATATTAAAAATGGTGGAAATCTGTTGAAGCTGTTAGGCAATTCAATTCTGGGTATAACTGGTTATGAAAGTGATACTGGTACTAACAACTCAGAGAAATGTAAAACACCTACTACAATAATCAAAAACTGCTATACCTATGTGAAAATGCCAAGTGGCAGCGATACGGATAAGATTATTGCTATTGAATCTATCGGCAGTAATGGCGAAACCCATGATGAAAACTATCGAAATTTCCATGTCAGGATACAGATTGAGAATTGCTACTATTATAAAGATAATATTCCGGTTCAAAAAAATACTAAAATTACTACTAGTAATAATGGAGGATGGGATAACATCGATGATACTGCCATTCCGCTCACCTGGGAAGAAATGTCCGGTGAAAAAGCCGTTGATTCCACAATTGGTGGAATTACAGGTGTAAATGCAGTTCCTGTAAAGGGTGATTTTATTGATCTTCTGAATGGAAAAGACAAAAACAATAATAATACCGATGGTCCATTCACCGAAGTTACGAAATACGAAAACGATCAGACCGTAACTGGTAAATACTCCTTCCCAGGCAACCGCACGGATCTGGATGGAGAAAATTACCCATTTCCTACAATTCTCACCCAGAAGACAAGAAGTGGCAGCGATGTTCACGTTCACTATGGCGAATGGCCGTTGGAAGGCATTTACTGGGAAAACAGCCGTGCATCCATGGACATTTTTGAAGATCTGGATACCACGCAGCAGGACGAAAACGGTCAATTGGTGGCATTGAAGCAGTTTAACCTAAGGAGCAATCTGAAGGATAAAAATAGTCTTGGAGAGGAGCTGACATTAGATGATTTTATTGTAGATTATAGCAATGGAGATGATGAAGGTTCTTCTGAAACTCAGACCTTTTCTAAAGATGCAGGTGAAGATGATGAAAATGGTTTCTCCGATGGATACGAAGAAAATGCAGATACTGAGGAAAACGCTGAGGTACAGAGTGGAAATCGAATTCTGGATCAAAAAGATTATATTGCAGAAATTACAAAATTGGAGTACTCTCAAGAGAAGAAATGTTACGTTGCTACTGTAAAAGCTTTACAGACAGGAACCACGGTTATTACAGTAAAAACTACGGTAAACGGTCAGGAATACAGTGCATCATTCTCCCTGACTGTAACTGCAGACCTTACCATATACTCAGATCCCGGAGAAATCACACAGGAGATCTATACCACATCAGATCCGGTTACGCTTTATGCTGTACCCGCTTCTCTTGCGGTGAGCAGTAATGAGACAGGCTTTGTGGGAAGCACTGGTGAAGAGGATGGATTTGCTTCCGACAGTGATTGTGTGGACATGATTTCGGAAAGTGAAAACGAGGAAGATTTCAGTGTAGTTGGCGCAGAAAGCGCCGACAGTCAGAACATTGCCGCTTACGTGGGTACGAACCCATCTAAGAATCTGGCCTCCCTTATGGAATGGAACATTACCGCAGAGCCGGAGGGAGCAGTTGAGGTATCCGATGTAAATGACAGTCAGTTTACAGTAAGGAGTGATGCACTTGTTCCAGTAACCCTTACTGTACAAGGAACATTTACCTACCAGAATGTGGAATACACCAGCTACACCTGGATTAATGTAAAAACCACTGAGGCGAAAAATATTACCTGGGATACAGAAAGAGCCACAATTACTCTTGACCAGAATGAAAATGGCAGCTATGTTCCAGCAAATGCAAAGCTTGCCCTGACGGTACCGGCAGGCATTTTGTTTTCTGAACTGTCACAAAGCGATTTTGCAGTCACAGATCTGTTATCTACACAGTCTGAGGCTTCTGTTTCAGAGAATCTGGAAAGCGCTGACGCCGGTGAAAATGGATTAACTGCGTCTATTACAGGATTTGTGCCCAAGGATAACGATGATGGCAGTAAGACTTATGAGCTGATTGTTACCGGCTATAAGCCAGGCAGTGTGACGATTTCCGTTTCCGCTCTGGGAGCAGATAAGAAAACCACTTACAATGCTTCTGTAACAGTAGAGATATTGCCACCTGAGGGTCAGGCGGTATCTACAGATCCTTCAGATATAGATGGGGCATCTGACGACTGGTCCGACAACAGTATAGACGGTTCCAGCTTCACTTCCGGCACAGCATCTGGCTGGGATGATGAGAACAGCGATACCTTAGATATTATACCAAACGAATCTCAGGATGATTTCTCCGCTGACGCTGGCAGTTGGGAAAGCGGGGACAGTGGATTTTAAAAGAAAGGAGGTGCCCTGAAATGCTGAAAAGAAGAATAAAAGAAAAAATGCAATCTGAACAGGGTACCTCCATATTTTTTGGATTGCTGCTTTTTCTGACGGCATCCATTCTAAGCGTGGTAATACTGGAGGGGGCTGTGACCACTGTGAAAACAGTGGCGTCAGACCGGACATCTGAACAGAACCAGCTGGCATGTACCAGCGCAGCGCAGCTTTTAAGAGATTCTATTGTGAATGTGAAGCTGTCAGCAGATATAGTAGAGACAAAAACAGGTGATCATGTTGAAACAGCAAAAAACTGGAAGGATGTCAGCAATGCCAGTCTTATTTCAACGTCTCTGGCAACGTCGCAGTCTTTCGCCCAAATGCTGCAGAATTACGTAAAAGAGGCAGATAAAAAAAATAAAGATGTTTTTGGAACAGATTATTTTGGCATTCCGGTTACAAAGAAATTGATAATATCGTCTGCAGGAAGCGGAACAGATGCTGCTTTTTCCCAGTTTAGTAACCTGGATAAGATAAATGCGGAATTTACGATTACCCCAAGGAAAAGTGATGATACTGCGAAAAAAAATGAAGTGACTTATGATATCGTAGTAAAGCTGAGCACAGGGACAGGACGTGATTCCAGCCATGTAGTACTCAGCCTGACCGGAAAAACGGAAGCGCGTGATGCAACAAGTTCAGTTAATGGAAATACCAGCACAACAACGACTCCATATGAATACAAATGGGAAGCAAAAGATATTTTCTACGGTGACAGTGTACGTACTCTGGGAGATTCACAATGAGAAAACCATATTTAAACCTAAAAAAGAAATTACATAGCAGATCCGGTGAAACTATTGCAGAGACACTTGTCACCATGATCATTTTGTCATTGGCAGTGCTGATGCTGGCCGGGGCAGTGGTAACTGCAGCCCGTGTCAACAAGCAGGCAGATAATGCAGACACTTCTTTTCAGACGGGAAATGCCATATCAACAGGCTCTGCGAAGGTGGACATTTCAGAAGAGAATATAGCAGGAGGCACTGGAAGTGCTGTGGCAGAGCTTCCGGTAACGCTTTACCAGTCCGGAGAGAACAACTCTGGAAAGCATTATATTTATTACAAAGCGAAGTAACATTATTTATAAGAAAAGTTTTTTGAAACAAAACAGGAGCATTTTTTACAGGAGAAAAGTAATGAGAAATACAGCCAAATCCAGATTGACTAATTTAATACGAAAAAAATTGTCTGACAAACGGGGCTTTTCTCTTGGAGAGCTGCTGGCGGCGACCGTTATCCTGCTGCTTGCAAGTCAGGTTATGACGCAGGGAATGGCTTTTGCCACCCGGATGTATAATGAATCTTTGACCAGATCCCACGCAAAGCAGCTGTGTTCCACCTTAACGAATGTAATTGAAAAAGAGCTTCGATATACAACAAGTGTTAATAAAGGCAGTGATGGAACGGTACTTAAGTATTTCAGTCCGACTTACGGAAAAACAGAAAGTGCTTTTGCAGCTATAGATGAAAATGAAAATAAAATTGATGGAACAGCAGGGGGCGAAATAGCGGTTCAATTAACCGCAGAGGATGGTTCCCTGTACTGGCAGAAACTGATTTCTTCTGCCAGTTACAGTTCCTTTGACCTGAAAGCAACAATTCAAAGTGTGAAACTGGAAGGAACTACCTTCCATGTAATTCTTGAAATCACAGATAAAGATGGCAAAAAGATTGTTACAAACAAATTCGATGTGATAGCAGTAAACGATATAAAATTAAACCAATTATAAAAAAGAAAATAAGACTAATTGCAACTATTCAGCTGGTACTGTTTTATGAAACATGTAACTGTAAAGGCCCTGAACAGCTGCAACAAATTTGTTATAGATAGATTTAAACATGAATCACATACTGAATATAAACACAAAGGAGAGACCCCCACATGGCATACAAACGTCTTGGTGACCTGCTGATCGCGGCGGGGACGATTACACCGGAAGAACTGGATATGGGACTGCAGAGGCAGAAGGAGACCAAGGAACGGCTTGGAGCGGCTTTGATCTCAGCGGGAATCATCACAGAGGCAGAGCTGATCGAGGCACTTCGTCTTCAGCTGGGTATTGAATACATAGATCTTTCGAAAACCACTATTCCTATTTCCATGGCACAGGTTGTTCCGAAAAACATTGCGAAACAGTTCCAGGTAGTGCCGGTCCGCATGGAGCGGGACGAGCTTTATCTGGCCATGAGCGACCCTATGAACTTCTATGCGATCGAGGAAGTTAAGAAAGCAGTCCGTAAAAAGATTGTTCCGATGATTGCTACCACAGAGGGCGTGGAGCATGCCATCCTGGTCCTTTACGGAAACGAAGGCGCCGCAAGGGCTATTGAGGCCATGAAGCGTGAGGCTCCGATCGAAGAGGACAATGGCGAAGAAGCGCAGTTTACAGGAAACATCCTCAACGACAACATTAACGATGCGCCGACCATCCGTCTGGTAAACTCCATTATCGAGCGTGCCATTCTGGAGCGCGCCAGTGATATACACATTGAGCCAAAGGAAAAAGAGCTTCAGGTGCGCATGCGTATTGACGGTGTGCTCCGTAAGATTCTGACGATCCCCAAGAACCTTCAGAACTCCGTTATTTCCCGCTTGAAAATCATGAGTGGAATGGATATTGCAGAACGTCGTGTTCCACAGGATGGACGATTCAATGTTAAGAATAAGAAGCGTGAGTTTGACCTCCGTGTAAACTCCCTTCCTACTGTATATGGAGAAAAAATCGTAGCCCGTCTTCTGGACAAAAGAGCCGGCTATCTTACTCCGGATTCCATCGGTCTTATGGGTGACAACCTGAAGAAATACCAGCGGGCTATCCACTGTACCAGCGGTGTTATTCTGATCGCCGGTCCTACCGGAAGTGGTAAATCCTCCACCATGAACACTATGATTTCCCAGTTAAATACAGAGGAAGTCAATGTAGTAACCCTGGAGGATCCGGTTGAGTACAATATTGACGGAGTAAACCAGGTGCAGATCAATGAGAAAACAGGCATGGATTTTGCCAATGGTCTTCGTGCCATCCTTCGTCAGGACCCGGATATCATTGCCGTCGGAGAGATTCGAGACGGTGAGACCGCCCAGATCAGTATGCGTGCCGCAATCACCGGACACGTTGTGCTTTCCACAATCCATACCAACGATGCTGTGGGAACGATCGAACGTCTGGAGGATATCGGCGTTGAGCCATACCTGATCGCCACTGCTCTCCGCGCCGTTATTTCCCAGCGACTGGTCCGCCGAATCTGCCCCAAGTGTAAAAAGAGCTATGAGGCGACTGATGAGGAAGTAAGGCGCCTTGGACTCAGTACGGAGCATAAACATATTTTCTACCGTGGCGAAGGCTGCGCAGACTGCTTTAATACAGGCTACCGCGGACGAATCGGTGTATTTGAGATTCTGGAAATCACCCCGGAAATCCGCCCCCTCATTTCCCAGCAGGTTGGACGACCTGCCATCGAACAGGAACTGGCCAGCGCCCACAGCGAGTTCAAGACACTGCGTGAAAATGCCATTCAGCTGGTGGAAGAGGGAATTACCACTGCCGAGGAAGTGCAGCGAGTCATTTACGAAACCGGGGATATGAAGAAAGCAGAAGAGGAGTAATCCATTTAGTTAACTAAATTGCTATTTAATGCGTTGAAGTTTCAGTTAATACACATTGTTCAAATGCGTTCGCATTGAAGAACTTTTATCTCACTAACGGACATGTCGCCTCCGGCGACATTACCACATATGAAAGTCAGTTGCTCCGCAACTGCTGAACGTATTCGTAATCCGGGCTAACGCCTACTTACTCATACGTTCTAGCCTGTCCGATATCCATGAATTCGACATGCAAGCATGACGAATTCACGGCTGCCGTCCAGGACTTTCATAGTAAAATACAGAAAGTCAGGAGACCAAAATCATGTACAACATAGAAGACCTAACCGAACAAGCCCGCCGCAGCGGCGCATCCGACATCCATCTGGTATGCGGCCTGCCGCCGAAATACCGTCTGGATGGCCAGCTGGAGAACATGGCAGAGGAACGCCTTTCAGAAAAAGACTGCGATATGCTTTGCCAGGACCTGGCGAAAGACGCTATGTACGAAAAACTGGAATATACCGGAGAACTTGATTTTTCACGTGAAATAAGAGGAATCCGCTGCAGATGCCATGTATTCAAACAGCAGGGCAAAGTTTCCGCAGCCATCCGTCTGCTCAGCGAATCCATTCCAAGACTGGACTCCCTAGGACTTCCTCCCTCTGCGCTGGAATTCACCAGCCTCCACAAGGGAATCGTCCTGGTAACCGGTGAGACCGGTTCTGGTAAATCCACCACTCTGGCAGCCATGCTGGACGAAATCAATCACACCAGAAAAAACCACATTGTAACTCTGGAGGATCCGATTGAGTATGTATACACCCCGGATCTCTGCGTCATCAACCAGCGTGAGGTTGGCAAAGACACTGCAAGCTTTTCCGAAGGTCTTCGTGCCAGTCTGCGAGAAGACCCTGACGTAATCCTTATCGGTGAAATGCGAGACAAGGATACCATTGAAACTGCGATCACAGCAGCTGAGACCGGACACCTTGTATTCGGAACCCTGCACACATGCAGTGCTTCCGACGCTATTGACCGTATGGTGCAGGTTTTTCCAGAAGGAATGCAGAACCAGATCCGTCTGCAGCTTTCCATGACCCTGATGGCTGTTATTTCTCAGCAGCTTGTGAAGAAAAAAACAGGCGGCCGTGTGCTGGCAAGTGAGGTTATGGTTGTAACCGACGGTATCCGAAACATGATCCGCGGCGGAAACACCCCTCAGATCGCCAACGCCATTGCCACCAGTGCGGCAATCGGCGGACAGACCATGGACCAGTCACTGGTAAGCCTGGTACGTTCCAGACAGATCGACAAGGCTGTGGCTGTGGAGTATAGTCACGACCAGGCTTATGTGAAGAAGAATGCATAAAGGACTTTAGATGCATATATAATTTTTCAGTGTTTCGGAAAGTGAAAATTTGAATTTGAAAAAGCACTTTACTGCATATTGATCAGCTAAAGTGAAAATTTGAATTTGAAAAAAGCACTTCACTGCATATTGCTCAGCAGTGAAGTGACTTAAAGGCTGCGTGGCATAAAAACTGCGCAAGAAAGGTGGACAACAATTGGCAACCTACAAATACACAGCCATCTCCAAAGACGGAGTAAAGGTCTCTGGCGTGGTAGAGGGCTTCAATGAGTTTGACGCGGTTGACCGCATCAAGCAGGACTGCGATATTGTTCTGAAGCTTACAGAGGTGGAAGAGAAGAAGCCGGCTCTCAGCATGGAAATCGGCGGCAACCGCCTGAACGCCAAAGCTTTTTCCCTGATGTGCGCCCAGTTTTCCATTATCCTCCAGTCCGGAATTCCCATCGGCCGTACCGTCCGGCTGATCGGAGACAAAATGACAGACAAAAAGCTGAAAGGCATTTTGAAAAAAGTAGCAGAGGATGTGGAAGCCGGACGAAGCGTGGCAACCAGCTTCCAGGAGCGTGGCGGCAAGCTGCTTCCGGCAGTTTTCATCGAGACCATCCGCGCCGGAGAGGAATCCGGTAACCTGTCCAAAGCTTTTGAGACCATGTACCAGCATTATGACAAGCAGGTAAAAATGCGTGCAAAAGTGCGAAATGCCTTGATTTATCCGGTTTTCGTCCTTGCACTTGCAGTAGTGGTAGTAATCGTTCTGATGGTGAAGGTTGTACCTACCTTTATGGACATTTTTGCATCCTATGATGCAGAACTGCCGCTGATCACACAGTCCCTGATCCTGATATCCAACTTTTTCCGGAAATATATTTTCCTAATTATAGTTGTGTTCGCTGCCATCGCCCTTATCTTCAAGCTTTACGCCAATACGGAAAAGGGCAGGATGAATGTGGCGAAGCTTGCACTGAAAATCCCGGTGCTTGGAAATGTGTCCCTTCTCAGTGCGGCCAGTGAGTTTGCCGCAAACCTGACCACATTGATCGGAGCTGGTCTGCAGCTTACAAGAGCGGTCAGCATTACTGCGAGGGTTATCAACAACTATTACATCAGCCAGTGCGTGGGGAAAATGACCTCCCGTCTGGAAGAGGGCCACACCCTTGGCGAGTGTATGCGGGAGGCTGACTGTCTGCCGGATATTCTGGTGGATATGACTGCTGTTGGAGAGGAAACTGGTGAGCTGGAGAGTACTCTGCACACAGTTTCCGGCTATTACGAATCTGAACTGGATATGGCAGTACAGGACGTTCTGAAAAAACTGGAGCCCACACTGCTGATTTTCATGGCTGTGGTTGCCGGATATATCGTTCTGGCTGTTTATATTGCTATGTTCCAGATGTACAGCGTTATGTAATTCCGGGAAAAGAAGGCTGCCCTTTCTGCTGTTTGTGGAAAAGTGTCGAAAAAAAGATGCTTACGAAATAAAAATACAAAAAATTTGGAAAAACAGGTAAAATTTTAAAATGTCGATATATGAAGATACCTTTTTTATGATATACTGTTGTGTATTAGCAGGTGTTTTTGGTGCGGTGCTTGGATCTTTTCTGAACTGCGCCGCATGGCGGATCGCCCATGGAGAATCCTTTGTGAAAGGAAGAAGCCACTGTACAAGCTGCGGACATGTTCTGGGCTTTCTGGATCTGATCCCGGTTTTTTCCTGGATATTTCTGGGGGGAAGGTGCCGTTACTGTAAAACAAAAATCAGCCCAAGATACATGCTCACGGAGCTGTTTTTTGCACTGGTGAGCGTGCTTACTCTTCTTCGGTTTGATCTTTCCCCGGAGTTTGTGCGAAATATGGTGCTGGCCTGCTGTCTGTTCTGTCTTTCCCTGGTGGATCTGGAGATTTTCGAGATTCCAAACGGATGCCTTCTGATCCCTGTAATTGCCTGGTTCGTGGCAATCCTTTTACGGAAATGAGCGGAATGGACGTTTTATACCATGTGGCTTCAGGAGTGGGCTACGGAGCGGTTATGCTTGCTCTTGTCCTGCTTTTTGATAAAATTCTTGGAAAAGAGACCATGGGAGGCGGCGATCTGAAGCTTTTTGTGGTGATGGGATTGTACCTGGGAGTGGCAGCATCCCTGTTTGCCCTGTTTTTTTCCTGTATTCTCGGCCTTATTATGGGAGCTATCCAGAAACGGGGAAAAGAGAACAAAGGACCGCAGATTCCCTTCGGACCTGCCATTGCACTGGCGTTTTATGCCATGCTGCTGTATGGGGACGGGTTGGTGAACTGGTATATGGGGCTGCTGTAAAGGGTAGCTGTAGAAGTACTTTTTCAAATACACAGCAGAACGAACCGGGACATATTCCGGGAAACTATGTAAGCGGCACAGACACGCTCTGGGAACTGTGCGGTCCGGATTGAAACAAGAAAAGACATAGAAAGAGGATATATATGGCAAAATCATGTCTTGGAATTGATATAGGCAAGGATCAGATGAAGCTGGTTCTGATGAAAGGTGAGAATATTGTGAAGACCGCTTCGGTACAGATGCCGGAAGGGCTTCTCAAGGATGGCAGAATTGTTTCTGTGGAGACCACAGGAGAATTGATCCGAAAAACCATGAAAGAGAATAAGATCCGCTGTAAAGAAGCGGCTGTTGTGGTGTCTTCAGGAATCTGCTTCCTTCGTAATGTGACGATGCCGGAAATGACTGCGGAGCAGCTGGTTTACAACCTGCCTTATGAATTCCGTGATTATATTACAGATGAATTAAAGAAGTATGTTTTTGATTATTCCTGGGGTTCCGGAGAGGAAATGCCCAAAGGCAAGAAGCTGAAGAAAGCTTCCAAAAAGAAAAAGAAAGAGGAAAAGCCGGAGGAAGAGGAGAACCAGAAGCGCAATGAGATGGAGCTTCTTGCAGCAGCAGCGCCTCTGGAGGTAATGGAGGATCTTCGCCTGATGACGCGAAAGGCAGGTCTGAAGCTGACGTTTGCAGCTCCTGAGGTGTCTGCCTGTGAGAACCTTCTTCACTATAAGCTGAGAAATGAGCAGGATAAAGATAAGGAATATGGAATCTTGGATTTGGGAAGTACATCCAGCCGCCTTTTTATTTTCAAAGGGGACAGACATCAGGTTACCCGTGTGATCGAGCGAGGGATGGAGCAGGTGGAAGAGCTGCTTGCAGATACTTTTCATATTGATATTCATCTGGCTCATACCTGGCTGCTGGCGAACCATGAGGACTGTATCCACAGTGAGGTGTGCCAGGATGCTTTTTCCCAGATCAGTGTAGAGCTGATGAGGGCTCTGAACTTCTATCAGTTCAGTAATCCGGAAAGCCGCCTGGAAGATATTTATATCTGCGGCGGTGGTGCTTCCATAGCCACCATGCGCCAGAGCCTTGAGGAAAATCTGGATGTGAAGATCCATGAGGCCGGGGAGCTTCTGGAGAGAATGAATGGAAGCGGGGATGAGACGTCATCTCTTTGGATGCTTGCAGCCGGTACTGCTCTTGGACGTACTGCCCATGCGCCCAAGAAGCAGATCAATCTGGCTCTTGCAGGACAAAAGAAAAAACATTATTTTGTTGCCATTCCGGCTATTGGGGCAATTGTTGTAGCTGCCGGAGTTATTGGAAAAGTTGCAGTTGCAGACAGATTGGTGAAAATGAGCGAGGCGCAGAGTGCTGCATCTGAGCTGCAGAAGCAGGTGGATGACATTACTGCTTATATTGACAGCTTCGGGGATCTGCAGGAAACATATGCCCACTATACTTATCAGGGCTTAATGCAGATGAGTTAAGTTATCTGAACCGCCCGGAGGTTTTGCAGCTGATGAAGAATGTAATTTTCCCGAAGGTGACGGTAAGCAGCTGGAGCGTAAGCGGGAATCAGCTGACCCTTCCGGTGACCGGAGAGAACCTGTCAGACATTAACAGCCTGGTGCAGGAGTTGGAGCAGGTTCCAATCGTGGATTATTGTAATGTAATGACTGCTGTTACAGATTCCAGTTCCACAGATGAAAATGGAAATCCTGTTTCATCGGATACAGTTACAGGACAGATTATTGTTTATCTGCTGGATCCGCTGTATGTGGAGAGCGGAGATGGAAGTGAGGAATATGGTGTCGCTGCGGACGGTGATGGAAACATGACCGGAGCGGTAGATGGGGCTACAGTTGATGATGGAAATGAGACCGGAGCGGTGGACGGAACTGTGGTTGATGGTGGAAATGAGACCGGAGTGGTGGACGGAACTGAGGTTGATGGTGGAAATGAGGCCGAAGCCGTGGATGGTGCTGCGACCGGTGATGGAAACGAGACTGAAGCAAATGATGGATTTGAGGCAGGCACAGAGGGAGGAGCACAGGAATGAAGATCATGAGCCGTGATTTTACGACAAGAGAAAAAATTATGCTTCTGGTGCTTACCCTGATCCTTCTGGCTGCCGGATATTACGCAGTGATTGACCAGCCGATCAGAACGGCGATCAATGAAGCGAAAAGCCAGCAGGACGAGCTGAATACAGAGCTTATGCTTCTTCAGACCAAGGCCGCCTCTTTGTCCCGCATGCAGAGCGAGCTGGATTCCATCGAACAGAGCGGAAGTCTGGGAAAAATGGGAAGCTACAATAATTCCAAGGCAGAACTGGATGAGCTGAACCAGCTTCTTCAGGATGCCAATACATACGATATCAGCTTTAGTGACGTGACAAGGGACGGCGATCTGATCCGCAGATCATTCAGCCTGACCTTTTCAGCGCCTGATTATGACAAAGCCGCAGACCTTGTAAACCGTCTCTGCACAGGCGAGTGGAGATGCATTGTAAGTGATCTCCGCTATGTTGCCGCCGGAGACGATCTGAATACAGGAAGTGTGAATGTAGGTGTGACCGCTACCTTCTATGAGACCATGCAGGGTGGAAAAGCAGACAGCGGGCTTCCTGCCGATACTTCTGCGGCAGCCGGTGCGGCTTCTGCCAGCGGTTATTGATGAGAAGTCAGAGCGGCTTCTGCCAATGGTTATTGATGAGCTGTTAGAGCGGGAAATGATGTAGATATTTTTATTTTATTGTGGAAAATGGGGGATAACCAGTTATGCTGCGGGCAGCAATTGTGGAAAAGTCAAAAGAACACAGAGAATATATCCGTGCCAGCCTTACCGGTATAAATATGGATATTCAAGTGAGCGAATATGCAGATGAATATGACTATCTGGACGATCTTAATGAGGATGCGTCTTCTTTTGATATTCTGCTGCTGAATACTACGATTCACAGAGAAGGAGACGGACTGGAGCTGGCGGCGAAGGTACGTGCCCGGAGCCGTAAGGTAATGATCTGTTTTATCACAGATTCCCAGAGGTACTATGCGGAAGCTTTTTCCGTATTTGCTACCGGGTATCTCCTTTATCCTTTTGATGTAAGTGAACTGCATAACTGCATTACTTTTTTCTGGCAGAAGCCGACCATGGAGCGCCGTGCCTCCCTTATGCTGAAGGAGGTGGGCGG
This sequence comes from Ruminococcus sp. AM42-11, assembly GCF_003480145.1. NCBI lineage: Bacteria > Bacillati > Bacillota > Clostridia > Eubacteriales > Oscillospiraceae > Ruminococcus > Ruminococcus sp. AM42-11. The sequence goes on from NZ_QUIO01000041.1 coordinate 23,210, forward strand.
AAGCTTTCGCCGTGTGTACTGCAGAAATATTCTGTATGTGGAGAGTGCCAACCGCAAGGTGATCCTGCATCTGGAGAATGGCGAAACCATAGAGAGCTACGCCAAGCTGGACGAGCTGGAACAACAGCTTCCAGGCAGATTATTTTTCCGGTGCCATCAGAGTTATATTATCAGCCTTTATTTTGTGGAGAAAATGGATACCGGCAAGTTCATAGTCCAGTCTGCCGAAATTCCTGTTTCCCGGAAATATCAGCGCGCGGCACGGGAAATGTATTATGATTATATGTTTGAAAAAATGTGAAAGCGAAGTCGGATATGGCAGCTTGAGAAAGGGAATGGGAAATGTCCTTTCTCAGGCTGTTTTTGGATATATCTATAAGCTGGTACTGTCAAAAATGACAGAAATTGTGTCAAAAACTACATCCAATAGCCATTTTCGACAAAAATGTTGCTATTATTGACATTATGTGCACAAATAAAAAAATTTTGTTATAATACAAACATCCTAAGAGAAAGGAGCAGAACGGAAAGTGGCAGTGCAAAAGTTAGATGCCATCGATGGAATGAATCAGAGACAGAACAGACATTTTTTTACATCCTATCCTGAGATGAATGAAGTGTTAAACAGATTTGCAGCAGAAGCAGACGCGGATGAGATCTGGATATCTGCCGAGGTTCAGGAGCTTAAGGAAAATCGATCAGGTAATCAGCTTTGCCAGATTGTAGGCATGGCACTTGATACGGCGAAGCGAAATTGTATCGAGACCACACCCCCACGGGGACGCTACATAAGAATCCGTTGTCGGGACATGCAGGAGCAGACATTGATTAAGATTCAGTATTCCTGCGAGGACCGTATGCTTCGGGAATTCGACAAGGCTATCGTTAAGATGCGAGATCTTATCGAATCGGTTGGTGGTTATCTGAAGCTTCAGCTTGACGGTGACACAGGAAGCATCAAAATCGCCATCCCGGATAACTGAGAAGTCCCGGACGCTTCAGAATCTTAAAAATGAAAAATATTAAATAGGAGGCTTTAAAATGTTTAAAAAAGCAAAAGAAAACAAAAAAGGTTTTACATTGGCTGAGCTGCTTATTGTTGTAGCTATTATTGCCGTGCTGGTTGCGATTTCAATTCCGATTTTTACAACACAGTTAGAGAAATCTAGAGAATCCACAGATGCTGCAAATTTAAGAGCGGCATATGCTACAGCTTCTGTAGCTGTTTTAGAATCTGAGGGTTCAGTATCAGCAGGTCCTGTTGAAATGACCCAAACCGGCGAAGGCTTTAAAACTGCAGTTAAAGATTCCGAAATTGGTGGAGTTAAATTAAGTACTCTTACAGATGCTAAGACTACTATTAACTATTATGTTACTGTTGAAACAGATGGCACTGTTAAAATTGAAAAAACAGCATCTGGATCTAAAACTGTTAATCCAATTACAGGTGCAACTCCAAAAGCCAGCTGATTATTTTTTAGAAAAACAGTATAAATATAAAAAATAGATAACATAAATGTACACTTTGTGCAAAAACAAATCCAAATGTGATTTTATCTTTTTTACGGCGATTGTTAGGATCGCCGTTTTTATATTTTATTAAATGTCAAAAATTTATTTTAAAAATGAGGATACCGAAAATGTATAATTTTGGTATCCTCAAAATTTTCCATAGTAAAAGTATATTAATTTTATCTTTTTATTGCTTATATTTCTAGTTTGTAGCTAAATTACAAGTTGGTTTCTGCTCAGCGTTACCATCTGTAACAGTCCACGTAAATGTAACTTTAATAGTTTCGCTTCCTGCTACTGCCTTATCCAAAGCTGCTGCTACACCATTTCCCATATTGAATGGAAGATCCGTTCCTGTAAAAGCTGTTCCATCACCACTTTTTCCTTTTACTACTACATCATATGAAGTAGAAACTAAGTTACTAGCTCCAGTTGCAGCGGTCTGTGATGTTAAAACCTCCGCAGAAGCTTCTGCGTAAGCTGCACGTACATTTGCCATAGTAACAGCATCTCTAGATTTCTCCAACTGACTAGTAAAAATCGGAATACTAATCGCAACCAGCACGGCCCCCATCGTCTGTATTTTCTCATAGTTGAACGAACCCATATACTGTATGAAATATACCCCCAAACATATAAGAAGACATTCCATGAATTAAAAAACCTGCCTTTTGACAAAAACATCCTGCCCAGTCAAACCTTTTTGCGAGTATGACTGATGCAGGATGTTTTTGCTAAACCAGTAAAATTGTTAATACCTTTAATCGTGCTTGGTTTCCCTTGTTGAAATTTAGAGCCTTTATTAAACAGGCTCTAGTTTCCGGTTACATGCATTCTTTTTTCAAGTTCTTTTTTTAATCTCTGAATTTCTAATTCTGCTGCATCAGCGCGTTCCTTTTCTGTATCAGCGCGCTCCTTTTCTGTATCAGCGCGCTCCTTTTCTGTATCAGCGCGTTCCTTTTCTGTATCAGCGCGTTCCTTTTCTATATCAGCGCGTTCTTTTTCCATATCAGCACGCTCTTTTTCTCTCTGCGTATTTCGTCTTTCAGCCTGAATGTCCATTTTTTCCATATTTTCAAATAGATAACCCATTCCACGACCTCCAATCTCGCCCATCATTTCTTTTACTTCATCTACGGGCACATTCATCTTTATTAGTAAAGCCCACAAAATTTTTTTATAGATGTCTTTTATCGCTTCCGGTGCATTGCTGTAAGCTGATATTTACAAGTTCATAGTAGCGTGCCCGATTATAAAATACAATATAGAACTGTTCGAAATGGCTTTCCGAATTTATGTTATATTGAGCTTACCAAAAAAACATATGAGGAGGCAGCCAATGAACCAGATTTTAACCTTTCAGTTAGACCGTATTTCCCTAAACGCAGGTGTTCCGGGAAATAGCGGCATTTCCAGAAATGTCCCAATTCCGGAAGATTTTGAGGCCCACGGAGTCCTGCAGTTTTCATTGAGCAATTTGCCCGCGCAGGCAAGAGCAAATCTGTCCGCAATTCTGGCGGAAAAGCAAACCCTTATCAACAAAGCGATTCCTGGTTTTACCATGGAAGAGGACTTCATTTTGATCGTGGGAGAGAACTCATTCATTTCTTCGGAGAAAGAAGCAGCGTACCGCCAGTTCCTGGAGAAACTTCTTCAGACGGCCCATGCCCGCAAGTGGGTAGTGCCCAATCGAAAAAATACCGGTTCCGGAGCCAGTGAAAAATATCGTTTCCGGATCTGGCTGAACCAGCTTGGCCTGAAAGGTGCCGAATACGCCAGCACCCGAAAGCTTCTCACCTGGAATTTATCTGGCAGCAGCGCATATTCTAGTGAGGAAAAGATGGAAGCCTACAATAAACGGAGAAGGGAGGCCAGACAACATGAGCGAAATACAGAAACCTTGTTTTTCATCCCCTTATGAAAATCCATTATCCATTTCAACAGCAGAAAATCCATTATCTATTCCGGCAGCAGAAAATCTATTATCTATTCCGGCAGCGGAAAATCCATTATCCATTCCAACTGCGGCACCCCTCTCATCCATTCCCACCGCAATATACTGCCGCGTTTCCACCCTTCACCCCCATCAGCAGGATTCCCTGGAAAATCAGATTCGCCATTATCAGGAATTTATGAAGAAAACCCCAAATTACATTTTGACAGAAATATATTATGATTTTGGAATTTCCGGCTATAAAGAGAACCGTCCCGGATTTTGCAAAATGCTGGAAGATGCACGGAAAGGCTGTTTTCGGCAGATTATTACCAAATCCATCACCCGTTTTGCCCGCAACACAGATACTGTGCTGAAAACTACCCGGGAGCTGAAAGAACTGGGGATTGATATATATTTTGAACTTCAGAAAATCCATACCCTGTCCCAGGAAGGGGAGCTGCTGCTGACTCTTTACGCGGCATTTGCCCAGGCAGAAAGCGAAAATGCCAGATGGCTGACTAAGACGGCGATTCAGCAGAAGTACAGAAAGGGTCATCCTATGCGGCAGCTGCACCGCTGTCTGGGGTATCGGAAGGATCAAGAAGGGAATCTGGTCCCGGATGAAAATGCAGAACTTGTACGGCATATTTTCCAGATGGCTGCTGACGGATGGAGTATCAGCCAGATTACGAAATATTTGAACGAAAATAAAATTACCACTCAGAATGACAGGACTTTCAGCCGTTCCACAGTAAGCCGGATTCTTCATAACAACGCCTATACGGGAGATTATATTTGCCAGAGATATTATGTAAACAATCAGCGAAAACTGGTACGAAACAAAGGGGAAAAGCAGATGTATTACATCCGGCACGATCATCCGGCAATCATTTCTGAAGAATTGTGGGAAACCGCACAGGAAAAGCTGGCAAAGAAGAGCGAAAGAAACAGGCAGGGATTACCTTCTGATGAGATTGCCGTAACGAAAAAAGCTCAGGTCCCAGATACACCGGAGAAAAGAACCCCGAAAGAAAAAATTCCACAGAAAGAAAAATCCGGACTTATCCTGGATAAACAGCCTTTAACTATCGCCAATTATCCTTACAAAGATCGGATTTTCTGCAAATATTGTGGTTCCAGGCTACGGCGGATCATTGCCAGAAACCACTCTGTCTGGTGGATCTGCAATGGTCTCAGTCGAAAAGGAAAAGCTTTTTGCAAAGGAGTCCGCATATCGGATGAAAGGCTTTCCCCGCTTCGGAACATCGGTTTTTCAGCATATATCGGAAAGGAGCTTATAGATGGAAAAGAAACTTACGGTTATTCCCCCAAGCCAGACGAATGGAAATGCTAAATCTGCCAGCAGTTCCCAATGCAGAGTGGCAGCCTATTGCAGGGTGTCTACCGAACAGGAAGAGCAGCTGGGCTCTTTTGCCAATCAGATCGCATATTACACGGATTATATTAATGAAAAAGAGAAATACCAGCTTGCCGGAATCTTTTCCGATGAGGGGATTTCTGGTACTGGTACGCGCAAAAGGGCTGGCTTTCGCAGTATGATTGCGGCTTGTGAGGCGGGAAAAGTAGATCTGGTGATCACCAAATCTATCAGCCGTTTTGCCAGAAATACCCGGGATTGCCTGCATTATGCAAGATATTTGAAGAGCCTTGGGATTCCGGTGATTTTCGAAAAAGAGGGGATTAATACGATGGAGTCGTCTGGTGAGCTTTTGTTTACCATTCTTTCCAGTCTGGCCCAGGAGGAATCACGAAATATTTCCGAAAACACCAGGTGGGGAATCCGTTCCAGGTTTCAGCAGGGAATCCCTCACATTAATGCCGCTTGTTTTCTGGGATACGATAAGGATGAGGCGGGGCATCTGGTAATAAATGAAGGGCAGGCGAAAGTGGTGCGGCGGATCTTTCGTGAGTTTCTGGAGGGGTGGCAGCCATCTGAAATAGCACGAATGCTGAATACCGAAAATGTTTCGGGCGTGCATGGAGAATCTCGTTGGGCTGCGGTTTCGGTCGTTCGCATCCTTCAAAATGAAAAGTACAAGGGAGATCTGCTTATGCAGAAGTATTACATCCGGGATTTTCTTACGAAAGAGCTGGAAAAGAACGATGGAAAACTGACACAGTATTATGTGGAAAATGATCATGATGCGATCATAGAGCGGGAAATATGGGACGCGGCACAGCTGGAAATCAACAGAATCAAAGAGTTTAAACGGAATCATCAGATCCGGGAATTGGGAAGCAGCAGTCTGGAACCTTTTTATGGAAAAATTTTTTGTGGGTGCTGTGGTGGAAGGATGGTGAAGAAGGGCAGAAAAAGTGTGTGGCGTTGCATAAATTCCGGCAAAGAAAAGGGTGGATTTTGTAAAGCCAAGCCTGTTGAGGGGCATAAGATGGAAGAATATGTAAGCGCTGCCTGGGCACAGCTGGTATCCCAGAGAGAAAATCTTCTGCCAGGCTGGGAGAAAGATATTGCCCAGGGAAATGCCCTGGAGCGCTTACGTGCAGCACAGATGAAAGAACTGACCGAAAAGTATCCTGCCTGGTTCCAGGCGGCGAAGAAGACGAGAATGGTGATTAGGGAAATTATAATTGGGGGTGATAGGGGGTGTGAGATTTTGTTTATGGATGGCGTAAGGCTGGTGACGGATTAGAGCGTGTTTGAAAAATCATTCCCGTTACCAGGGGAATAGGCTGTGAAGAAAGCGGAAGAATTTAGCAGATTTTCGAAAAGTACTTGTAAATCAAGAACTTCAATGTTATTATGATAAAAAGCATATTTCTCATATAGTTCAAGGCATATCCGCCATCTGATTTATCTAATCACACATCAGAAATCCATGCTTTTTAACCCATTAACGAAGAAGAGCAGGAGTTCTGAATGAAAGGTATGTATGCTTAGCTTGTCTTTTCTGACTCCTGCAAAGAAAAGGAGGACCAGCCTATGGTAAACAGAAACTACAAGGACACGATATTCCGGATGCTATGAAGGCAGTAATAGGGAATTGATGGAACAGTGCCAGATACTAAGGGAATATGCAATATATGTAGCGCAGGTTCGTAAATATGCAAAATATATGCAGCTGGAAACAGCTGTAAAAAAAGCTGTAGATGAATGTATTCAGGAGGAAATTCTGGAAGAATTTCTTCGGAAAAATAGAGCGGAGGTTATCGCAGTGAGTATATTTGAATATGACAAAGAAGAGGAAGAACGTAAACTGAGAAAAGCTGAGTTTGAGGCTGGGGAGCAAAGCGGAATACAAAAAGGAATACAAAAAGGAATACAAGAGGGAATACAGGAAGGAAAGGAATTGAAAACAAAAGAAATTGTCAATTCACTACTTCAGGATGGAATGGGCATTGAAAAGATTGCAGAACTGCTGAAAATTAGCAGAGAACATGTTTTGGAATTAGCAGGAATGAAAATGTCAAAATATGATGGCTTATAAGCCAATACGAAAAGGAATATCCAACGCAATTTTGGGCTTTTAACTATAAATTGCATTGGATATTCTTAATGTTTTCTTTGCACCCCATTCTACTTGTTAATTCCCCCATCAAGTGCTAAAATCAAAACAAATGAAGTTCTGCAATGGTCTAATAAATCTATCAATCTATCTCAGGAAGGAGCAAAAAATCTATGAAAAAGAATCACCACCTTCACCGGCTGATTCATCTTTGCCTCATCATTTCCCTGCTTTTGCTGTGCAGTACAAGCCAGGTATTTGCCGCTGCAAAGGTAAATCTGAAAAACACCAAAATTAAATTATCAGCCACCAAACTCACCTACAATCAAAAAGTCCAGCGCCCGAAGGTAAGCGTCACCTATAAGGGCAAAGTCCTGAAAGAGAAGAAAAACTATGTTCTGAAGTATTCCAAGGGCTGCAAAAAGGTAGGCACCTATACTGTTCAGATTATTGGAAAAGGTGCTTATGCCGGCAAAGTGAAAAAGCAGTTTACCATTTTGCCTCCAAAGACCCAGGTAATGGGTGGTTATGTTGGAAAAAAGACTGTCAGTGTGATAATAAAAAGGAAAACCGCTCAGACCAGCGGTTACCAGCTACGCTATGCCACAAATTCCAAATTAAAAAATGCGAAAACCATAACAGTCAAAGGAAACAAAAACAACACCGTTTCCCTCAATGGACTGAAAGCCGGAACTACATATTATATGCAGGCCCGTACCTACATGACCATTAAAGGAAAGAAATATTATTCCAAATGGTCTTCCACAGAACATTGCAAAACAAGCGGAAAGTCAAAAGAAAATACTTCAAATACAACACCTACCCCTAAGCCGGTTCCGAAATTAACGCTTGAAGAGGGAAAAGCAAATATAACCCTGGAAAGCGGAAGATATTATGAAATTGAAACGTCAAATGGAATCAAAGACATTAATGTTTCTGATCCGGCTGTTGTATATTCCACAGATGAAGCTGAAGGCGGAAACAGCCACTTATTTGCGACGCTTGAGCCTGGGAAATGCGTGATTACCATCACGGATATTTATGGACAAAAAATTACTTCCACGGTTTCAGTTACCCAGAAGCTATACAATCCGCATACTGAGACTTCTTATGTAGTGACATCTGAAACAGTTGACAGCACCCTTCCTGTTCCAGCCATCAAGTCAATAGATTATGGTGACGGATGGGTGGATTTGAACTGCCCGGGAACTTTTTCCCAGTCAGATCCTTATGTTGGTTACGAAGGTTATCTTTCTTACAATGATAAGTTTGCATACAGTGTTCAGGATATGCGAACAATCGGTGAAGATGACGGGATAGGAAGTGTGAGTTTCTATTATTTAGACTCAGGCCGCAGTTATTATGCAAAAGTACGTTCTTACACCATCCGCAATAATGTAAAAGTCGTTGGACCGTGGAGCGAAATCCGTAAAGTAGATTTGCCAATATATGATACGAAAGGCACAACACCTGCTAAATATACCTATGAAATTTATGGTTTGGACAAGCAGAAAGCAGATATTTACACACAGTGTATCAAACCTCTTTTTATAAAAACAGACAATCAGGATCTGAATTCTTTTAGACTGATCTGTGATGGAGAAAGCCCTTTGATAAATGTGTATTCAGGTGGAACAACGCACATATATGATGATATTCCTTATGAAAATGGCGATTCCGAGACAACTTCCCTGAAAAAAGTAAAAGGCGGTTATATCGGATATGTATATTTTGAAAAAGCAGGAACTTACAATATCGAATTCCGAGAATACTCCATGTCTGGTTATACGGTTGCAAAAACAGTGGCATTAAATGTTATGGATTATGACCAGGCTGAAAAAGCATGGATGACTGACATTATCAACAAAGTTACAACTTCCGGTATGACTCCATTTGAAAAAATGGACGCTGTAAGTGATTATCTCACAGAGCCAGGTCGCTTCAAATATGTAACGGTACATGGAAATTATCTGGTATCTCTGGCAGCAGAGCCTAATACTCCATTTTTTGTATCTTATCGTTGGGATTCCTGCACATCACCGGCAGCCCTTTGTGAATTTGCAAAGTTAATCGGTGGTTTTGATAATATTCATAATTGTTATGGTGATTATCAGAGAGGCACTGAGGAATGGTCTCGCTGGCATTATGTGGCTAAACTTACGATAGGAAGCGAAACACGAAATTACGCCGTATGCCCGATGAGCCCAACCGGTGAAGTCGGCGAAACACAGATGATCAACCTGACAGACCTTAGTAATATGAGGAAATTTGGGTGATTTCAATTTAAATAATTCTTTTTACCGGGCAGGCCAGAAGTCATTTCTGGTCTGCTTTTCTGATTGATTGCTTTTTGAAGTGCATTATTTCCAAAATATCCACTGGTTCCAGACCGATTTACAACAGGTTTGTGGATTTTTGCAAAGAACGAATGACAAAACGGCTTTACGGGAGTATGTAAAGGCGAATGAAGAGGTTTTCTCCAAACTAGAAGAAGACACATTTGACCTACTTACTGTAATGTCGGGAATTAGGGCCATGAAACTTATAAAGAGAGATGTTGAAACGGTGGGAGGTGAATTTGATATGTGTAAGGCATTTGATGATATGATGAGAGACAGCAAACAGGAAGGTATTCGTGAGGGCAGACGTGAAGGCGAACGTAAGACAGAAGAACGAATGAATGAATTAATTCAAAAGTTAGTCTATGCTGGGCGTATTAATGATTTATTGCAGGCAAGTAATAATAAAAAGTATCGAAAAAAACTGATGGCAGAATTGGGAATTGCATAAGGGTAAAATTGGGTGGCAGCCTTTGATAGCTGCCACTCTGTTTAATTCCAGAAGAATTTCGATTGTTTAGGTAAACATAGTCTGTGTAGATGTTGAAAATTTTGAATATAACCCAAAAGAGGAAGGACTTCTGCGAAGAGAGGAGACGCGGCGAAATCTATTTGCAGTTGCGCAACATTTACGAAAATGAGGTATTATTTTAGCCAAAATGCAGATAGACTTCGGTAGGTCTATGTGCTATCCTTAAAAAGCAAAAGTATGCTTTTTGGCAACAAATACATAAGAAAAAAGGGATGTTTATGAAAAGAAAAATAAAATCTGCCAAGGGATTTACGTTGGCAGAACTTTTAATCGTAGTTGCGATAATTGCTGTGTTGGTAGCAATCGGAATCCCCATTTTCACAAGTCAGCTTGAAAAAAGCCGCGAAGCCGTAGATCTCTCCGATGTAAGATCTGCATATGCGGAAGTGATGATGGCGGCGATTACAGGGGATACAACGGCGATTTATACAAAAGATGCGAATCAGACTATATATAAAACAAGCGCAGAGACATTTAACGGTTATACAGTTGAGGCTGGTGCTTATTCCATTACGGTAACGCCATTGAAACAGAAACAATCTGGCTGGCAGACTGCTGAGCCAATTACAATCGGAGGTGTATCTTCTAAAGCCGGAGTGCCATATTGGAATGGACAGCCTGGACTGGATGGATACTGTATAGTTACATATCATCCACCTGTGGGCAGTAATGTTGAGTATATTTCGTTTTATTGGAGTGGTGGAAATGATAGCAGCAATTCGACAGTAACGCCAACACCAAATCTGTGGATTACGCCAGTGCCTACTGTTATCCCTACACAGATACCAACACCTACGCAGGCACCTAATAATAATTATGTAGTGGATTATCCGCCTGAACCAGAAGAGAACCAAAATAATTACATTTATAGAGGCTGGGCATATAAGTACAGCGATGGCAAGACATATGTCGTTACTCAGGATCAGACTTTGGTTCATGGTCAGTATTATATACATCCAGGGTATGTGAATACAGAATATCTATATGCAGAGCTTACAGGAAAAACTTTAACTGTCGCTGATGATAAAGTTGATATGGAGAATGGAGTAGAAAAGAGAAGACTTGGTCCAGTAAAAAGAGGCGATGTATATTATGATGGAAAAAATTATTATGTACGTTTAATAAATTCTGAGGATAAACAATCAGAACCCCCTACAATAGATCATGATGAAAGTCGTTGGCTTTTGATTAAAAATTATGGTTCTTAACAAAAAATTAGGGATAATCAAAAGTCATGAGGGAGAATATAAAACTTAAGAAATAAACGGTCCACTGTAAATTGGATAAGATTTTAAGGGGAATTTGTGTTTGGAACTAGGCTTTTGGGATGAATTCGGAAAACTTCAGAGTTTGTTAAGAAAAATGTATAAGTATTTTGATTTTTTAGCGGCGGTCGATGAGATCGCCGTTTTTCAAGCAATTAAAGTTATAAAAAAGGAAGCTCTTCATTCTTCTGGAAGCGGATAATGCTCCAATTTAAAATTTATTATATATCGAGCATGTGTAAACCTAAAAATAGATTTGTAAATATTCAAATCCAGAGAGATGTGTGGCTCATCTGAGACACACACTTTCAATACAAACTTATCGCTGCTATTCTTCTTTTTAACGTATTAGCCTTTCTGCTGCTTGTCCTTTTTGATAATTAGTTTTCATAGAACTTTGCCAGTCCATCCAGTAACTTTCTTTTCTTTGGTCTTACATTTTAATTTTAACTTCTTGTTTCCGATAAATTAATAGAAAAGTACAACTAATTATCTAAAAACTTCATATTTATCAGATATTTCAAGAGACTCTTTTTAAATATACTTACAACATATTATATATAGAAATAACAAACTTCCAAACGTTTTATGATTGACAATACCCCCCAACAAGTCGTATACTAATCTCACTTTCACTACAGAAAATCTCACAGAAGAATCTGTGTCCGGTCATTCGACCAGTTGATTCATTTTTTTTGCATTGTGTTAGAAACTGATAGCTGTGTAAAATGGTAAATAAAAAATATACTGATACTTGAAAAACACAATTAAAATATGTATTATAATAATATAGAATAACATCTGAAAAGTATATTCACATATTCTGCATACTGCTATCATATTCAGAAAGGGAGTGTGCATGAAGGAGGAAAACGCCATATCAATTGAATACTTTCGGGACTTCAGGAGGGTTGCGGATCTGATTAACGGAGTTATATTTCATGGGAAACCGGTTGTCAGAGAATGTGACCTGCAGGAACAGAATCCAGTACTGCACAATATTTTCAAAAAGGACAACAAAGTATCAGCAGTAGAGAATACACTGGATTTATCCGTGATGGTGACAGTGAATAAAGCAAAGTTCTTGCTTATGCTCCAGGGGCAAACAATTGAGCATTATGTAATGCCAGTATGGGCATCACATGAGAGAGGAACTGAAGAAGCTGTTTACAGAAAAATCACTTCTGATTTTTGAAATGCGCCATTTTTCGAATGAAGAATGGTTTCAAACTGATTTGCGCCAGGTTTGTGGCTTTTTGAAAAGAACCAATGACAGAATGAAATTAAGAGCATATATAAAAGGAAATCAAGAGGTTTTTTCCAAAATAATTTAAAATGCGGGACAGTGATTCATCTTGTATTCTGTGATTTGTCATGCTACTATAAATCTGTAACTATCTTTTGATTCAAGTTATAGCGGAAGCATATCACACATAAAAACACATGGAGAGAAGAAAAATGCAAAAGAAAAAGAAGAGGATATTTGCAGTCCTTTTGTCCGCAATTCTGGTAGTTGCGCTGACTGGCTGCAGTAAGCTGGGTTCCATTATTAATGAAATTCATGGCTCATTGATCGGAAACAATTATACCGTATATACCTATGATAATTATGGGAATCAGACCTTGAAAACTTCTGGAAAGAAAATCAGCATTACCGGAAATAAAATCGAAACCGTCAGCTATGACAGCGATGGAAGAGCGGTAACCGGCTATGATCTGTCTTCAGTAATCACCATTACCATTGATGGAAAAGAAATCGAAAGCTGCGGAGATACCTGTGTATTTGTGCAGAATGGGCTGGAACCGGAGGTGGATTTTTCATTAGACGAGGTCAACAGTAGCGGCGGAAACGGGATTACGGATAATGCAGCTCTGGCGAGGGTTTTGAACCGGTATAAAAATGATTTCGGCAAATCCAGGGTTGTGGTCATCAAATCCCAGCTTGGACAGCCTATCGCCGCATTTTCCGGGGATAATGTCTATTGGGAAATTCCGGACGATCTGCCGAAAATGACAAAGCTTATGGTCGATGGGAAGGCACTGTACATACACCGGGCGAACTACCAGATTATTGATAAAGACCTTCTTTGAAGCGTAGCAGGAGTGGCTTGTACCACTCCTGATTTAAAAATAAAATCATATGTTTAATGATGTCAAGCGTTTTTGAAAATGTCCTAAAATAATTGAAGTATTAGCCCCGGCTTTTTGCTGGGGCTTGTTATATTGATGTGCTTCATTCCTCAGGCAATTTTTGTATCTT
>NZ_QUIO01000042.1:0-36082 GCF_003480145.1 Ruminococcus sp. AM42-11
ACTGCTCTTGATGATTCCTTTATTCCAGAGAAAATGCAGGGAAGCTTCGGTCCATATACCGTTCCGGACAATTGCTATTTTATGCTGGGTGATAACCGAAATGATTCTAAGGATTCCCGCTTCTGGAAGAACACATTCGTCCGCTTTGACCAGATTGTAGGGAAAGCAGTTGTAAGATATTATCCATCCATCAAGCTTCTTGGCTACGAGGAACCGTAAGAATGGCGACATGGAACAGCAGAGGGCTCCGGGGTTCTACCCTGGAGGACCTTGTAAACCGAACAAACGAGCAGTACAGGGAGAAGGGACTTGCTCTGATACAGAAGATTCCCACTCCCATCACTCCGGTACGCATGGACAAAGAAAACCGTCACATTACTCTGGCATACTTTGACCAGCGAAGTACTGTTGACTATATAGGTGCAGTACAGGGAATTCCTGTCTGCTTTGATGCAAAGGAATGCAGCGCCCAGACGTTTCCTCTGGCAAATATTCATCCTCACCAGGTGAAATTTATGGAGGACTTTGAAAAACAGAATGGCGTGGCATTTTTTCTTATATTTTTCAGTCAGTTGAACTTATTTTATTATCTGCCTTTTCGGGAACTGTTGGCATACTGGAGACGGATGGAAGAGGGCGGACGGAAAAGCTTCCGCAGGGAGGAACTGGATGAGAAGTATTACCTGCCGAAAAAGAGCGGCTTTCTGGTTCCTTATTTAGAGGGATTAAAGTTGGATCTGGAAACACGCGTGTTGCCATAACACACGCAACGTTACTGTTCACTCCGTTTACAGTAACACGCTTCGCGATGCACAGAAATCATGCTTTGCATGATTTCGCGCCGCAACTCTCGGGTTTTCTGTGAACTTTGTTCACAAAAAACATCTCGCGGAATGTTACCAGTGAACAGTAACCACGCAACACTTCGTCTTGACAATCTTGGAATATTCCACTATAATCAACATTGATTTTGCATTATCGTAGTAGTGTGATAAAGTGTTATGTAATTAACAAGCAAGAAACAACATGGAGGAAACATGATATGCAGAGAATTTTTCATACGCCGGAGGGTGTACGGGATATTTACAGTCAGGAATGCAGCCGAAAGCAAAAACTTCAGGAAAAGCTTCACCGTGTATTCCATCAGTATGGCTTTGAAGATATAGAAACTCCCACATTTGAATATTTTGAAGTGTTTAGTAAAGAAGTGGGAACCATTCCCTCCAGGGAGCTTTATAAATTTTTTGACAGAGAAGGCAATACCCTTGTTCTTCGACCTGACTTTACACCGTCTGTTTCCAGAGCCTGTGCCACCTATTTTAACCCTGAAAAAGAGGTAGTAAGTCTGTGTTATACAGGCAACACTTTTATCAATAATTCCAGCTTTCGCGGAAGATTGAAAGAGACAACCCAGATGGGCGTTGAGCGTATGGGCGATGATTCACCGGAAGCAGATGCAGAGATTCTGGCTATGACGGTAGAGTGTCTGCTTGCGACAGGACTTACCGAATTTCAGGTAAGCGTTGGGCAGGTTGATTATTATAAAGCGATTTTTGCCCAGACAGGCATGAGCCAGGAAGAGGAAGAAGAGCTTCGGGAGCTGATTTCCCAGAAAAACTATTTTGGTGTGGAAGAGCTTGTAAAGAATAAGAACATGGATAAATCCCTTGCAAGAGTTCTTTCCCAGCTTCCTCAGATGTTCGGATCGACAGAAGTTCTGGAAAAGGCAAAATCCCTTACGGACAATCCACAGGCATTAAAGGCGGTTGCGCGTCTGGAAGAAATCTATGAGCTTCTGAAAGTTTACGGCTATGAAAAATACGTTACTTTTGATTTTGCAATGTTAAGCAAATATCATTACTATACCGGAATCATTTTCCAGGCTTATACCTACGGTACAGGAGAAGCGTTGATCAAGGGCGGCCGTTACAACCAGCTGATGAAACATTTCGGCAAGCCTGCTGCATCCATCGGGTTTGCCATTGTAGTAGATAACCTTCTGATGGCTCTTTCCAGACAAAAAATCGAAATGGAGGAAGAGGAGGGCGTTACGGTTATCACTTACCGCAAAGAAAACCGTATCCAGGCAATCCAGAAGGCCAAAGAGCTTCGCGCCCAGGGCAGAAATGTAGCCCTTCGCCCAGAGAAAGTAACTAAGGTTTGTGAGGTGGAATTATGAGATATCTGACTTTTGCCCTTACCAAGGGAAGACTTGCAGACAAAACCCTTGCCATACTTGAGAAAATCGGGATCACCTGCGAAGAGATGAAAGATAAGGATTCCCGTAAACTAATTTTTGTAAATGAAGAATTAAAGCTTCGTTTTTTCCTTGCCAAAGGACCAGATGTACCTACATATGTAGAATATGGCGCAGCTGACATCGGAATTGTCGGAAAGGATACGATCCTGGAAGAAGGCCGTAAGCTTTACGAGGTAATGGATCTTGGATTTGGAGCCTGCCGCATGTGCGTTTGCGGACCTGATAGTGCCAAACCCCTTCTGAATTCAAACCAGCTGATCCGTGTGGCAACCAAATATCCAAACATTGCCAAAGATTATTTCTATAATAAGAAGCATCAGACTGTGGAAATCATTAAGCTGAATGGTTCTATTGAGCTTGCACCTATTGTAGGTCTTTCTGAAGTGATCGTAGATATCGTTGAGACCGGAAGCACACTTCGCGAAAATGGACTGAAGGTGTTAGAAGAAGTTTGCCCTCTTTCAGCAAGAATGGTTGTGAATCAGGTAAGCATGAAAATGGAAAATGAAAGAATCAGTAAGCTGATTGAAGATTTACGAAAGGTAATCTGAAATTACTGTTTTTTTCTGGAATAAAATAAAATTGGAAGGATCGATCACAATGCGTACAGTAAGATTAACAAAAGAATCTACCAAAGATATCCTGGAAAATCTTTTAAAACGGAGCCCTAATAATTACGGCAAGTTCGAAGCTGCAGTAGCAGATATTCTTGCAAATGTAAAAGAAAAAGGGGATGAAGCTCTTTTTTCTTACACAAAAGAATTTGATAAAGTAGAGGTTACTCCGGAAACCATACGTGTAACCGAAGAGGAAATCGAAGAAGCCTATAAAGCAGTTGATGCTTCCTTACTGGAAGTTATCCGCAAGGCACTTGTAAACATCCGCAGCTACCATGAGAAACAGCGTCAGAACAGCTGGTTTACCAGTACCGAAAAAGGCACCATGCTTGGTCAGAAAGTAACACCATTAAATCGTGTAGGTGTTTATGTTCCAGGCGGAAAAGCAGTTTATCCTTCTTCTGTATTAATGAATATTGTGCCGGCAAAAGTGGCAGGAGTACCTCACATCGTTATGACCACACCTCCTGGAAAAGACGGTAAAGTAAATCCCTCCACTCTGGTTGCTGCCAAAGAAGCAGGCGCTGATGAGATCTACAAAGTTGGTGGTGCACAGGCAGTCGGAGCACTTGCTTATGGTACTGCAAGCATCCCAAAGGTAGACAAGATCGTAGGACCTGGCAACATTTTTGTAGCCCTTGCAAAAAAAGCTGTTTATGGACATGTGAGCATTGATTCCATTGCTGGTCCAAGTGAGATCCTTGTCCTTGCAGATGAAATTGCAAATGCACACTATGTAGCTGCAGACCTTCTTTCCCAGGCAGAACACGATGAGATGGCTTCTGCAATCCTTATTACTACCAGTACAGAACTGGCACAGAATGTAGAGAAAGAGATTGAAGGTTATCTGAAGGTTCTTTCCAGAAAAGAGATCATTGAGAAATCTCTGGAAAATTTTGGATATATCCTTATTGCAGAAGATATGGATGAAGCGATTGAAGCAGCGAATGAGATTGCATCTGAACACATGGAAATTGTCACTAAGAACGCTTTTGAGGTAATGATGAAGGTGCGAAATGCAGGCGCTATTTTCATTGGAGAGTACAGTTCTGAGCCTCTTGGTGATTACTTTGCCGGACCAAACCACGTTCTTCCTACCAACGGAACAGCTAAGTTCTTCTCTGCACTTTCCGTCGACGATTTTATTAAGAAATCCAGTATTGTATATTATTCCAGGTCTGCATTACAGGAAATCCACAAGGACATCATCCAGTTTGCATCCTCAGAGCAGCTAACTGCACACGCCAACTCCATTGCAGTCCGCTTTGAAGAGGAAGATAAAAAGGAGCAGTCATGACAAGAGAAGCTACTGTTGAACGAAATACAAAGGAAACTAAAATTGCCATAAAGCTGAATCTGGACGGAACCGGAAAAAGCAGTCTGGATACAGGTGTGGGATTTTTCGATCACATGTTAGATGGCTTTACCCGCCACGGACTTTTTGATCTGGATATAAAGGTGAAGGGTGATCTTCAGGTTGACGATCATCATACCATTGAAGATACAGGAATTGTTCTTGGCACAGCTATTAAAGAAGCGGTTGGAGACAAGAAAGGAATCAGGCGTTACGGAAGCTGCATCCTTCCAATGGATGAGTGTCTTGTGCTTTGCGCCATTGATCTCGGGGGACGCCCGTATCTTTCCTTCGAAGGTACGTTTACCAGTGAAAAAATTGGAGATATGTCCACAGAAATGGTGAAGGAATTCTTTTACGCCATTTCTTATACGGCAGCCATGAATCTTCACATTAAGGTTCTAACACCGGGAAATAATCACCATATGGCAGAAGCCATGTTCAAAAGCTTTGCAAAGGCGCTGGATATGGCGGCAGCTTATGATCCTCGTATTACAGATGTGCTTTCTACGAAGGGAAGTCTCTAAAGGCAGAACAAACAGAATTACAATTAAGACGATATGATATATGCCACTTGTTTTCATTTTTTTCGAATTGAGCATGAAAGCAGGTGCATAATTGCAGAAGAATTTTTCATAAAGGAGTATTAAAAATATGGAACAGAACCAATTAAAGTCCAAAATGTCCTGGTCAGATTTCAAATTAAACAGTGACGGCATGGTTCCGGTTATTGTGCAGGATTACAAAACAGACGAAGTTCTTATGCTTGCGTACATGAACGAGAAAGCATACCTTACCACTCTGAAGCTGGGAAAAATGACTTACTGGAGCCGCAGCCGCAACGAGCTCTGGACCAAAGGACTAACCTCCGGTCATGTTCAGTATGTGAAATCATTGACTATTGACTGTGATAATGATACAATTCTGGCAAAAGTAGAGCAGGTAGGGGCTGCATGCCATACCGGAAACCGGACATGCTTTTTTACCCCATTGCTCTAAAGCCTGTTTGAAAAAAGATTTCTGCAATCTGTACGCCCCACTTTGCGGTATATTTTGCAGAAAGCCTTTTTCAAACACGCTCTAAAAAGACTGCAAAAGGTAAAATTATTACATGAAAAAACAAGTGAAAAACGGTGTGATCAAAGTTCTGATCCTGGTTCTGATTCTGGCAGGTGCGTATGGGCTGTGGTGTCATTTTCTTACAGATAATGTAATCTGGAAGAAGCTTAAAATAAACGGCATAGCCATTCAGGGAATGACCAAAGAGGAAGCCATTGACGCAATTTCAAAAGATTTTCAGGAAAAATATGAGAACACACAGATGACCATTACCCTGAATGGAAAGAACTTTAAGGTATCCATCTATCCTGTTCTCGGTCTTGATGTAAAATCAATTGTAGAAAGTGCCTATGCTCTTGGACATGGTGCCTGGTTTACTCATGGAACTGACCGCATCGAACTGATGAACAGCAAGACAAAGGAAGAAGTCACCCTTATGCCAGAAGCCCGAAACAAAGACGAACTGGACACGCTTCTGGAGGATGCTGGAATTTCAAAGGGATCCACCACTATACAGACTTCCTGTGAACTTACAGATACAGAGCTGGTTATCACTAAGGGAAAAACCGGAATCGGTCCGGATATGGATGCATTGAAAGAAGCGATTCTAAAAGCAATTTCCATAGAAGATTATGAAGCTGTTATCGAATGTCCTACTATGAAGACACCTCCAGAGGAACTGGATCTGGAAGCCTATTATGAAAAGATACATACAGAAGCCACAGATGCTTCTCTGGGGGAAAATAATGAAATTATTCCGGCAGTTACCGGAATTTCATTTGATGTGAAGTCAACTGCAAAGAAGCTGGAAAAAGCAAAAGAAGGGGCAGTGATCACCATCCCCCTTGAAATTACCCTGCCCGAAGTTTCTACAGAAGAGATAGAAGCCCTTCCTTATCTGAATCTTCTTGGTACTTATACTACATATGGCGGCGGTACTGAAAACCGTGTTGCCAATTTGAAGCTTGCCGTGGAAGCCTGTGATGGAGTGGAACTTCAGCCAGGACAGATTTTTTCCTACAACGATACTTTAGGTCCACGTACAGAGGAACGAGGGTACAGGGAAGCAACTGTAATTGTAGGAGCGAACATGCCCAGGATATCGGAGGCGGAATCTGCCAGATTTCCACTACGTTGTTTATGGCATGCCTGCAGTCTGATCTGACCATTGTTGAGCGTCATAATCACGCTGCCCGAATTGATTATGTTGAGGATGGTCTGGACGCAGCAGTGGTGTGGGGAGGTCAGGATTTCCGTTTTCAGAATAATACTGCTTATCCAATTAAAATTGAAGCCTCTTACGATGAAAAAGAGGAAGCCGTAACGGTATCCATTTACGGAACCAAAACTGACAATAATACGGTAGAGATTACTACAGAGCATTCCGATCCAAACACCTGTAAAACCTACCGCAGTGTCTACGATGAGAATGGAACACTTCTCCGCACAGATGAAGTCGGGTACAGTAAATACAAGCAATAACCCTATAAATCTATTGATTTCGACATAACGGTCTGCTATAATGAGGTGAATTGAATAAATCCGTTTTCAGTGCCAGACATATCTGTCTGCTACAGCGTGCAGATTGTGGGAATGTTTTTTCAACACGCTCTAAGAGGGAATCAGGTGAAAGTCCTGAACGATCCGGTCACTGTAAACAGGGAGTAGAATCCAGTGAAACCATTGGTATATTGCTGAGAAGGATGGATTCTGTGTTGATCTGTAAGTCAGGAAACCTGCTGAATTCGTTTAATGAAAGCTTCCGAAGAAAGTACTTCATTCTCATTAATATATTTGATAATACAATATATTGAATTTTTAGTGCCTGTTTTCTCAGAGGAAGCAGGCATTTTTTTGAAATAATCCTGTCAGGATTGCCCATTGTACAAACAGGCTCCAGAAGCAATTGGGATTTATTCAGATTATAAAATAATAGGAAGAATCGAGGAAAAAGAAATGAAAAGAAATTCAAAACGCTTTCTTGCACTGTTCCTTTCCGTCGCGATGACGGTCACTCCTGCTGTACTTACACAGGCAGAAAATGAGGATGCAAACGTACAGGTTTCTGTTACACCAACTCCAGAAACAGAGGCGGAGAAGACTGCTGTTGCTGCTGAGACTCCTGTGCAGGAGAACGCAACAGCTGAGGAAGAAAACACTGACACTACAGTAACTCCGGCAGCAGTGGATGCCTCTGCTGTGGAAGAGACACCTGCTGCTACAGAAACACCTGCCTCTGAGACCACTCCTGAGGTTACTGCATCACCTGCTGAAGAAAGCAAAAATGAGGAAGCAGAAGCTCCACAGCCTACAGCTGCACCAGAAACAACAGAAGAGGGCAAAACCGAAGAGACAGATAAATCAGAAACAAAGCCAGAGGATCTGAACCCAGATGGTTCCAACATGACCATTGACAAGGAAGATAACAGTGCATATAAAATGCTTAAAATCAAAAGCTCTTCTGCTGAATTAAATGGTGATAAAATTAAGATAACCCTCAATACTGACGGAAAGAACTATGAGAAGCTTTATCTTGGTTCTAAAGAAGATCCTGACGAAGCAAAAAATGCAGCAGCAATCGTTGGTACAGAAAATGAAGATGGTTATACTTTCATTTTTGAGGTTCCTGCCAGTGAACAGGTCCAGACTTTCAGCATCGTACCATTTTCTGTAAAAAATCAGAAATGGTACACAAATATGGCTTTGAAACTGAACGTTCCAGGAATGAAAGCCCCGGAACCAACAGCTACTCCAGAGCCAACTGCAGCCCCTGAGCCAACTGCCACTCCACTGCCAACTGCAGCTCCAACCCAGGCACCAGCCCAGAATGAGATTACAGATGCCGGAATCAAGCTTGTAAAAGAAAACGGTGATGAATTTGCAATGTTCGTAATCACCGGTTCCACTGTAAAGGTTTCGGAGGATAAATATATTGTCACACTTTCTACCGCAAAACAGAATTATGACATGATCTATCTTGGCAGTGCCAATGACTCTGATAAAGAAGCAAATTCCATCAAAGGAGTAGAGAACAGTGCAGGAGGCTATACCTACACCTTTGAAGTTACTGCAAGCAAGGAAGCTCAGACAATAGCAGTCGTTCCTCATTCCAAGAAGAGCCAGAACTGGTACGCAAAGGGTATATTGACGATTACCGTACCGGCGGTTCCAGGATATGGAGAGGCTGCTCCAACACCGGAACCAACTGTTTCCCCAGAGCCTACCGAGGCACCGGTTGAGACTCCTGCACCAACTGAAACTCCAGTGCCAAGCACAACTCCGGAAGCAACCACCACCCCAGAGCCAACAGCAACCCCTGCTCCAGGCAGCTGTGCAAGCGGAATTTATAATATTACAGTAAACTCCAGTTCATCTATGTTCCGTGTAATTGACTGTGTGCTCACTTCCAAAAACGGAAAAATGACAGCTGTTCTTACTTTAAGCGGAACTGGTTACGACTATCTATGTCTGGGAACAAAAGAAGAAGCTGCCGCAGCCGATTCCTCCACCTGGGTTCCATATGTGGCAGACGCAAATGGCAAATATACATATGAGATTCCTGTTGAAGCCCTGGACAATGGAATTGCAGTTGCTGCTTTTTCCCACAAAAACCAGATCTGGTATGACAGGATCCTGACTTTCCAGTCCGGCACTTTGAATAAGATAGGTGACGTACAGGATGATCCGCAGCCAGACACTGCTCCTGACACAACAATCACAGCAACTCCTGCACCCACTGCAAAACCAAATAAAAAACCGACAGCAACCCCTACACCAACAGCAACTCCAAAGCCAGACAAGAAACCGGAAGAGGAATCCAAATACGAATCTGACTTAAGCGGCGGAACAGCATCTGTAAACAGTTCTACTACATTAGCAGATGGAACCTATACTCCTGACAGCTTCTCCTGGTCTGGTGGTTCTGGAAAGGTCAGCATTTCCTGTAACAAAGTTACGGTAACAAATGGTCAGGCATATGCGACTATTGTATTCAGCAGTGAATATTACGGTTATGTAAAAGCCAATGGAAATAAATACTACGGTGCATGTGGCGGCGGAACTTCTACTTTCACAATTCCGGTAGCACTGAACCAGAATAATACGATCATTGGTATGACAACCAGAATGTCCCAGGCTCATGAAATCACTTACACCATTTATATCGCTTTAAAGGGTGCAAACGATCCGAAGAAAACAGACAAGGATAACCCGGCAGATGACAACAGCATGCTTTCCACAGGAAACAAGAAGCTGGATGATTCTGCACCAGAGATCACAGGTCTTGAGTATAAAGACGAAACTACTCTTGAGCATGCAAAATACTTTAAGCTTTATCACTACGCAAAGGGCATTACCCTTCTTGAAGTAGATATGACAACAGATACTGCAAGAAAACCGGAAACTGTTGATTCCGGAAAAGAAAATGCAAAAACAGAAGCTGCTGATTCCCAGGAACTTACAGGTACAGAAAAGCTCTACATGGGCAATGTTATAAAATACTTGATCGTACCTGAGGGTGCTGTTATCCCTGCAGGACTTGATAAAGATGTAATCGTAATCAACCAGCCGGTAGAATCTGCTTATGTGGCTTCTACAGATGCTCTTAACATTTTGGATAAGCTTGATCTTACAGACAAAGTTACTGCTCTTGGAATGGAAAAAGAGGAATGTACGGTAGACAGCCTTACAGCTGCTCTGGAAGATGGTTCCGTAACTTTTGCAGGAAAAGACGAAGATACAGATTACAAAGCTCTTGTAAAGAGTCAGTGCGGTATTTCTATCCTTTCTTCTGATATTCTCCCGACAGAGGAAGCAGACACAGAAGCAAAAGAAAACCTTCTGAAAGATTCCGCAGAGAAATATTCCACTCTGAAAATCCCGTTTATCGTGGACCGTTCTGCAGATGAAAAGGATGACAATGCAAAAGCTGAGTGGGAAAAAGCTTACGAAGCAATTTTTGTAACTGATGAGGAAGAATAAATTACTATTCTTCACCATATGCACAGTAGCAAGAATAATCAGCAGGAGAAAATAAAAATGTATGACAAAAAGCTGAAATATAAAATTTTAAGTATTTTTGCAGCAACAGTTATGACATTTACTGCCATTACTCCGGTATGGGCAGAAGAGGAGAACCTGGAAGCAGATGCTTCCGGGGAGACTTCTTCTGACACATCAGAAGAAAATGCTGCACCTGAAATTGCAGGTCTGACCTATGAATCCGCCATGGATCTGTCTTTTGCAGAATGCTTTGACGTGTATTATTACAATGACGGTTACAAACTTCTGGACATCCATGATGATGCCAGATATCTGATCGTCCCAGAGGGCAAAGAGGCACCTGATGATCTGGATCCTGAAATCCAGATCCTTCAGCAGCCACTTGACACCATCTACATGGCAGCCACTTCCCCGATGGCATTGTTCGATGCAATCGGAAGTGTAGACTCCATCAAGCTGTCAGGTCTTGATGCTTCCGGTTGGTATATCCAGTCAGCAGCTGATGCTATCAATAACGGCGAAATGACCTTTGCGGGAAAATACGATGAACCGGATTACGAGCTTCTGGTAGGTGACGACTGTGATCTTGCAATAGAGTCTACCATGATCCTTCATGCACCGAAGGTACAGGAGATGATCGAAACTCTTGGAATTCCTGTTTTCACCGATCGCTCCAGCTATGAGAGCCAGCCCCTTGGACGTACAGAGTGGATCAAGCTTTATGGCGCAATGATGAACAAAGAAGAGGAGGCAAAGACCTTCTTTGACCAGCAGGCACAGGTTATTGAGAAGCTAAAGGACTTTACAAATACAGAAAAAACAGTTGCATTTTTCTACATCAATACCAGCGGTTCTCCTGTAGTACGTAATCCTAAAGATTATATTTCCAGCATGATCGAGATTGCCGGTGGAAGAAATGCATTCGCAGATCTTCAGGATGACAGTGGAAAACTTCCGTTGCCATTACCATGGAGGAATTCTATAATACTGCGTCAGATGCAGATTATCTGATCTACAACTCCAGTATTGATGCGTCTGTAAAAAGCATAGACGATCTTCTTGCAAAAGAAAGTCTGATGGCTGATTTTAAAGCCGTAAAAGAGGGAAATGTCTGGGTAACTGATGATTCCATGTACCAGCATACAGATACAATTGGTGAACTGATCACAGATCTGAACCTGATGCTTACCGGCGGAAGTGAAGAGGATATGACTTTTCTTCATAAGCTGAGCTGACAGCAGGTTCTGTTGTAAATGAAACAAAAATGGAGAAAAATAAAATGAGCAATCAATCCGCTGGAACCAGCTTCCACATGGAAAATTTTAAGAGACGATCTCGTTACGCTATGGTTTTCATTCTGCTGATCCTGGCCTTTGGCCTGATCACAGTTTTGAATATCAACACAGGAAATGTTCATATTTCTCTGTCTGAGATCATAGATATCCTGCTGAAAAAAGCCACAGATACAAAAGAATACAGCATCATCTGGAAAATCCGTCTTCCCAGGATCCTGATGGCTGCCATTCTTGGAGGTGCCTTATCCCTATCTGGTTTTCTTCTCCAGACCTTTTTTGAAAATCCCATTGCAGGACCTTTTGTTCTGGGAATTTCTTCCGGTGCGAAAATGGTAGTAGCTCTTACCATGATTTATTATCTTGGCAGAGCCGTAAACGTAACTTCTTACACTCTGATCATTGCAGCTTTTATTGGTTCCCTGATTTCCATAGGTTTTATTCTTCTGATTTCAAAAAGGATCAAGCACATGGCCACCCTTCTGGTTGCCGGAATCATGATTGGCTATATCTGTTCTGCAGTAACTGATTTTGTGGTAACTTTTGCAGATGATTCCGATATTGTAAATCTTCACGGATGGTCACAGGGAAGCTTCTCCGGTATGAGCTGGAGTAACGTTTACATTTCCTGTGTGGTGGTAGGAATTACCCTGGCCCTGACCTTCCTGCTGTCAAAGCCCATCGGTGCTTATCAGCTGGGAGAAGCTTATGCACAAAGCATGGGCGTAAATATCAAATTCTTCCGTGTTGCATTGATTTTGCTTTCCAGTATTTTATCAGCAACTGTAACTGCTTTTGCAGGACCGATTTCTTTCGTTGGAATTGCAGTCCCATTTCTGATGAAAAGAAGCTTCGGCACATCCAGACCACTTATAATCATTCCGGGAACATTCCTGGGCGGTGCAGTTTTCTGTATGATGTGTGACCTGATTGCCAGAATGGCTTTTGCCCCTCTGGAGCTGAATATCAGTACCGTTACCTCCATCTTTGGAGCACCTGTTGTTATTTTCATGATGTTGCGGAAGAAGAGAGGAAACTGAAATGGATAATTACTATTTTCATATGGATAACCTTTCTGTCGGTTATGACAAAAAGGCCTTAATTCATGATATCTGTATTGGAATTAAAAAAGGGGAGATTGTAACCCTCATTGGTCCAAATGGTTCTGGTAAATCTACGATTCTGAAAAGTATCACAAGACAGCTGCAGATCATTGGTGGAAAAGTTTACTTTGATGATCGCAATCTGAATTCTTTTTCCTATAAAGAGCTTTCCACACGCATGGCAGTAGTTCTTACGGAACGAATGCGTCCGGAGCTTATGACCTGTCATGATATTGTGGCAACCGGACGCTACCCTTATACAGGCAGACTCGGTATTCTTTTCAGAGAGGATGAGGAAAAGGTAGAGGAAGCCATGAGAGCGGTGCATGCGGAATCGCTTGGCAGTCGTGACTTTAACAACATCAGCGATGGCCAGCGTCAGAGAGTGCTTCTTGCCCGTGCGATCTGCCAGGAACCGGATATTATTATTCTGGATGAGCCAACCTCTTTCCTTGATATCAAACATAAGCTGGATCTTTTATCCATTCTTCGGGATATGGCAAAAAAGAAGCAGATCACAGTTATCATGTCTCTTCACGAAATCGATCTGGCACAGAAAATTGCAGATAAGATCATCTGCGTAAAGGGAGATACTATTTCTCATTTTGGAAAGCCGGAAGATATTTTTGAAGAGAACATGATCAAGGAGCTGTATGAGATCAACAATGGATTTTTTGATCCCCTGTTTGGAAGTATTGAGCTTCCGAAACCAGACGGACAAGCGAAAACTTTCGTAATCTGTGGAAACGGCACTGGTATTCCCATATTCCGTCAGCTGCAGAAAGAGCATACACCTTTTATTGCAGGTATTCTTTACACCAATGACGTGGATTACCGCCTGGCAAGACTATTGGCTTCAAAGGTGATCACGGAAGAACCCTTCAGGGAAATCAGTGAAGAAGCCTTCCAGAAGGCGCAAAAAGCCATGGAAAGCTGTGAGAGGATAATCTGCACGGCTGTTCCGGTTGGAAGCTGCAATAAGCGATTAGGAGAGCTTATAGATGCAGCGAAGAAGAGCGGGAAAACAGAGTTTGTATAATTCTGCCTTGCGGGATTCTTTGATTCCGTTTCTTTACAGGACTCATTTTTTACGTTATACTGAGTTCACCGAAAGAAGGAGAGGACTCGTTTTATGAAAAAAAATATATTTACAAAAGACAACCTGATGTTCTTTATCATTCTGAATCTGGGATTGATTTTTACAGCGGTTGGAATTGCTATTTTTAAAACACCCAACCATTTCGCATTTGGTGGTACATCTGGTCTGTCTATTATCCTTTCTACCTTATTTCCGAAGTGGAATGTAGGTGCATTTATGTGGATCGTCAATGCAGCACTTGTTGTACTTGGATTTTTCTTCCTTGGAATCCGCTCCATGGGCTGGACTGTCTATTCCTCTTTTGCCCTGTCTTTCTATGTAAGTGCCTGTGAAGCTATTTATCCCCTTAGTTCGCCACTTACACATGACGTGTTCCTGGAGCTGTGTTTTGCAGTTATTCTCCCAGCAGTGGGAGCTGCTATGGTATTTAATGTCGGTGCCTCCACTGGTGGTACTGATATTGTGGCAATGATTTTGCACAAATATACCAGCCTTGAGATCGGACGTGCCCTTTTGGTCAGTGACCTGGGAATTGTGCTGATCGCTGCTTACCTTTACGGTGCCCAGACCGGACTTTACTGTATTCTTGGAATGATCCTGAAATGCACTGTAGTAGACAGTGCAATTGAGAGTCTGAACCTGAGAAAGGTATGTACAATCATTAGTAAATATCCGGAGCAGGTAGAAGAGTTCATCATCAATGACCTGCATCGTTCTGCCACAGAGCAGAAGGCCTTTGGCATCTATACCAAGAAGGAGCAGAAGGTAATGATGACTGTGCTTACCCGAAGCGAGACCAACCGTCTTCGTATTCATTTAAGACAGATTGATCCTCATGCATTTATTACCATCGTAAACAGCAGCGAAATCATTGGAAAAGGCTTCCGTTCTATCTGATGCCTGCCAGCTAATGCAGAAGACTGATTTTTCCATAACAGAACAGTCTGATGAAGCTTGATTTTAAAACCAGAAAGGAATACAGGCCATGATTTCCAAAACCATGCGAGCAATTCTCCACACCCTTTCCTACGGCAATATCGAAGTGGAATCCTCCCGCAGACTGGTGGACATTAAGAAGCTGGATGCCATGAATATTTTTCTGAAAAAATGGATATCCAGATTTTCAACGGGGACTACGAAATCCCTCTGCGGATTTATTTTCCTACTGAAGAAGCCATGACAAACGGGGTGGAAAAAGGCCATACTTTTCCAGTTCTTCTATTTTTTCATGGCGGAGGATGGGTGACAGAAAGTGTGGATACCTATAACCGTGTATGTGCCAGAATGTCTCAGTCTACCGGTCATATTGTAGTATCCGTGGAATACAGGCTTGCTCCTGAATACCGTTTTCCAACGGCTCTGATGGACTGTTATGCAGCGGCGAAAGCACTTTATACCAATAATCTGATCCTGAATACAGATTCCCGAAGAATCACTATTATGGGTGACAGTGCCGGAGGAAATCTTGCAGCCGCAGTTGCTCTTATGGCAAGGGACAATGGAGAATTCCAGGTATACCGGCAGATTCTTATTTATCCGGCCTTATATAATACGTATACAGCCGCTTCGCCCTATGCCTCGGTGCAGAAGAACGGTACGGACTATCTGCTTACTGCAGTGAAAATGCAGGATTATCTGAATCTGTATGAGAGCTGTCCGGAGGATCGGGTCAACCCTTATTTTGCACCTCTTCTGGCAAGAGATTTTTCTAATATGCCAGAAACCCTGATTCTCACAGCAGAGTTTGATCCTCTTCGTGATGAAGGCGAAGATTATGGAAAAAAACTGGCAGAGGCTGGTAATTATGTAGAAGTACACCGGATCAAAGATGCACTTCACGGCTTTTTTGCTCTTGGAATCCGCTTTTTCCATGTGCAGGAAAGTTTTTCTTATATGAACGAATTCTTAAAAAGGGAAGTGTGAAAATTGAAAGAAGGATATTCGAACTGGAGAAAACTGGATAATGCGGCCCTTGCTTTTCCTCTGGTAACTGGCAAAAATGATACCAGAGTATTTCGTTTTTACTGTGAACTAAAGGAAAATGTAAAACCGGAGCTTCTCCAGGCCGCTCTTGAAAAAACCATGGAAAAATATCCTCTGTTTCAGATGGTTCTCCGAAAAGGATTATTCTGGTTCTACCTGGAACACAGGGATATTCGTCCAATTGTAAAGGAAGAGAAGAAGCCTCCATGCAGCAGGCTGTATATTCCAGACAAAAAGAATCTTCTTTTTCAGGTCAGCTATTATGAAAAAAGAATCAATTTTGAAGTTTTCCATGCACTGACAGATGGTACCGGGGCAATGCATTTTCTCCAGGAACTGGTAAGCAATTATCTGAAGAAGGCTCACCCGGAACAGGATCTGCCTTCTCTGCCAGTCACGGATATGAGCACCCCCGGTGATCAGGAGGAGGATAGCTTTTCCCAGTATTATTCCTCGGATATTCCCGGAAATTCTGAGAAAAAACCTCGCGCTGTCAGACTTCCGGGAGAACGGCTGCTTCATGAGGATATGCATATTACAGAGATTGTACTTCCGGTAAAAGAGCTTCATGCAAAAGCAAAAGAATACGGTGTCTCCATAACCATTCTGATCACAGCCATGTTTCTTTGTTCCATCCATGAGGAAATTCCCAAGAGCAGACAAAATCGCCCCATTGCCCTTATGGTACCTGTAAATCTGCGGAATTATTTTCCCTCACAGTCTATGGCAAATTTTTTTGGCTGGATAGAAGTGGGACATGATTTTTCCAAAACTTCTGATTTTACAGAAATTCTGGCTCATGTGAAAGAGCAGTTTGCCGCGGAACTGGTAGAAGAGAAAATTGCCAGACATATGAATAGCTATGTCCGTCTGGAGAAAAATCCGGTCATCCGTGCAGTTCCCCTGGAAATAAAGAAATATTTCCTTATGCTGGGAGCAAACCTAAGCTCTAGAAGCATTACGGCTGTTTATTCCAATATTGGAATTCTTCGTTTTCCAAAGGAGTATAACCAGTACATTGACCGTTTCGGAATTTTCGCAAGTACCAACTCCATGCAGCTTTGTTCCTGTTCTTACGAAAACGAAATGGTTCTTGGATTTACCTCCAAGCTTCCCAAGGATAATATTCAGCGAAATTTTCTGAACATGCTGAAAAAAGAAGAAATTCCTTATACAGAAAAAACCAATAATTTCCCCGGCTGTTCCCTGAAAGAGAAAAAGGAGGCGCAGAGAATCGTGCAGGTTTTCAATTTTGTCTGCATTGCAGCTGCAATTCTCTGCGGCATGATCAATTACCTTACACGGGAAAAACTGGACTGGTTCTGGTTCGCCGCAGCTGGCTGTCTTTGCGGATGGCTGATCGTAGCGGTTGCTTATGCCAAACGGAGGAATATCTTAAAAAACGAGATCATACAGTTGATCCTGGTAACTGTTATCGCTGTTCTGTGGGACAAATATACCGGATGGCATGGCTGGTCTCTGGATTTTGTCCTTCCATTTGGCGCTCTTGCAGTACTTGGCTCTATACCCGTGATCGTAAAAGTACAAAAGCTGGAAAAAGAAGAGTATCTGTTTTATCTTGTTCAGGCTGCTTTTGCTGGTCTCGTACCGCTGATCCTTATGTTTCTTCACCTGATCCGTTTTCCATACCCATCTGTGGTATGCACAGGAATCAGCCTGCTGGTATTTGCAGGAATGTTTATTTTTAACAGCAATGATACTATTCGGGAGTTTCATAAAAAACTTAGAATGTAATAAAATGGACACAGATTGCAAGGACTTCTTTGCTGAAATTTCGCTAAAGCAGTCCTTGCGATCTGTGTCCGTCTGTTATGTCTGATACCCTAAAGCGTATTTGATAAATCATTCCCGTAATCTGCACGCCCCACTTTGCGGGAGTTTTTGCAGAAAGCCCTTTTCAAATACGCTCTGGCAGTTAATATAATTAAATTTCTACAAGAATTCCCTTCTCTTTATCATACTTACAATATTTGCCATTTCCGGAAATAAATGGCTGATAAGTATTCGTACGTGTATCTTTCACATATACAATTCCTGTGGCGATCATTTCTACCAATGAGAAACGTTTACTCAGGCTTGAGATCCAGGAGTAGGTTTTATTACTGTCAGAATCAGCAGCAACCAGACTGTATCCCTCTTCACACGGTTTCAGAGAGAAGTAAATTTTCTCCGGCTTAGAAGTCTCTTTAAATACCTGGCTTGCTATATAAGTAGAAAAATTCTTCTCCACAAACTGCTGGAAAGAGTATAAGGTATAAACCTCTCCGCTGACTTCGTCTGTAATCCGGTCTCCGCGCTGCAGACGCGCCTTGATCAGAGACAAAGTCTCAATGGTCCAGTTGATAAAGGAAATGCTGCTGTAGGTCATGCTCTCCAGAAGCTGGTCGATCAGTTTCTTTGTGAGAACATTTGATTTCGTTGCTTCGTTAAACAATTCTTCATTCATAATCCGCACCCTCCATAACATATATATGTTAATTGATAAGCTTAATTATGAGATCTTATTTTATTAAAATCAATAATTTTTCCCTCGTTTTTGTATTATTTGTTATTTGTTATTGCTGTTATTTTATATATATTGTTTGCCTTTAACACAAAACCATGTTATCATCATAAGAGTTGGAGTTTATAAAAAGCAAAAACAAATTTTACGAATTTGGAAGGAAAAATTTATGGAAAAACATCATCATGAACGAAGTACTTTTTCCGGTAAACTGGGATTTGTACTGTCTGCTGCCGGAGCTTCCGTCGGACTGGGAAATATATGGCGATTTCCTTACCTTGCAGCAAAATACGGCGGTGGAATATTTTTAGTGATTTACATTATTCTGGCACTTACTTTTGGCTACTCCATGATTGTCGCCGAAACCGCCCTTGGCCGAATGACAAGAAAAAGCCCGGTAGGTGCTTTTGGAAAATTTGGAAAGTCTAAATGGCTGTCCTTTGGCGGCTGGATCAATGCCATCATTCCAGTCCTGATCGTGCCATACTATTCCGTTATCGGCGGATGGGTTATCAAATATCTGATCGAATATATAAAAGGTAACAGCCAGAAGCTGGCAGAAGACGGATATTTTTCTGAGTTTATTTCGAATGGTACCTCCACAGAGGTCTGTTTCCTTATTTTTGCATTTTTAACAGTTGCAATCATTTATGCAGGAGTCCGAAACGGAGTAGAGCGCGTTTCCAAATTTATGATGCCGATTCTGGTATTTTTATCTGTGCTCATCACTGTTTACTCTGTTACAAGACCAGGTGCCCTTGCAGGGGTGAAATATTTCCTGGTGCCAAATATTGAGAATTTCTCCTGGATGACAGTGGTAGCCGCCATGGGCCAGATGTTTTATTCCCTGTCTATTGCCATGGGAATTCTGGTAACCTTTGGCTCTTATATGAAAAAGGACGTATCTATCGAAGGTTCCACAAAGAATGTAGAAGTGTTTGACACTGCAATTGCCATTATGGCAGGTCTGATGATCATTCCGGCTGTGTTTGCATTCTCCGGCGGAGATCCGGATACTTTACAGGCGGGACCGGCGCTTATGTTCATCACCATTCCCAAGGTATTTGCCAGTATGGGGTTGGGAACTCCCATTGGGATTCTGTTCTTTGTACTGGTGCTGTGCGCAGCTCTTACCAGCTCTATTG
This sequence comes from Ruminococcus sp. AM42-11, assembly GCF_003480145.1. Taxonomy (NCBI): domain Bacteria; kingdom Bacillati; phylum Bacillota; class Clostridia; order Eubacteriales; family Oscillospiraceae; genus Ruminococcus; species Ruminococcus sp. AM42-11. The sequence goes on from NZ_QUIO01000042.1 coordinate 19,438, forward strand.
CCCTGACGGAGAGCGCTGTATCTACCTTCCAGGATGAACTGAGATGGCACAGAAAGAAAGCAACCGTTATTGTTGGTGTGATCATGATTCTCCTTGGAACTCTTTCTTCCCTTGGATATGGACCGCTTGGTTTTGTAAAAATCATTGGAATGCAATTTCTGGATTTCTTTGATTTCCTCACCAATTCTATAATGATGCCAATTGCCGCACTTGCAACCTGTCTTTTAATTTCCAGAAAAGTGGGAGTGGAAAAGATTGAGGAGGAAGTAGTAGCTGAAGGCAGAGCTTTCCGCAGAAAAAAGATTTTTAACTTTATGATCAAATATCTTTGCCCGATATTTGCAGCAATTATCCTGCTTAGCTCTGTAGCAAATGCATTTGGACTGATTTCCATGTAAATAATTTGTAACTGTTCTGTACTTCTCAGTTACTACTTCGCGAATAATACCTGCTGAATAAATACTATAATTTTTTAATCGCCCCACCCATCTCAGGTGGGCGATTGTATAAGGAACTGCCTCCATATCTACAAAGCTTTAAAGTCTGCCACATTTCCATCAATAACGCACACAACTTTTCCCTATATCTGCTTTTTACAATATGGTTACATTTATCACTACCAAAACATGTATAATAGAACCAGTACATCAAATAAGGACTATTTTTCAGAGTATACAAGAAAGGACCCGAAATGAAAGCCAGAATACTTGTAATAGAAGATGAACCAGCAATCAATAACTTACTTTGCATGAACCTGGAAGTCACCGGCTACCAGACCGTAAGCTACCTGGACGGCAATGACGCCAGCGAAGGAATTGCCTGGGATCATGAGTTCCAGTGCGCCCTTGTAGATATTATGCTCCCTGGAAAAGATGGATATACCCTTTTACCAGAACTGAATCACTACGGCATTCCCGTCATTTTTCTCACCGCCAGAGCCGACATCGCAAGCAAAGTAAAAGGCCTTAAAGAAGGTGCCGAAGACTATATTGTAAAGCCCTTCGAGATGCTGGAAGTGATGGTCCGCCTGGAGAAAGTACTGGAACGTCACGGAAATGTACAGGAGCAGATACAGATTGACGATATTACCATAGACACCATAAGCCATACCGTTACCAGAAATGGAGAGGAAATTTACCTGAAACCAATGGAATACAACTGCCTTATGATGTTCGTCAGCAATCCCAATAAAGCTCTTACAAGAGAGCAGCTTCTGGCCGGTCTCTGGGGCGTAGAATTCGAAGGAGAAACAAGAACAGTAGATGCACATGTGGGACGTATCCGCAAGAAGCTGGGCTGGCAGGACAGGATCAAAACCATTCCCCGCATTGGATACCGACTGGAGGTGGAATTTTGAAGCTTTTTACAAAAATCTTTTTACAGGTGGCCTGCATGATCCTGATTTTATCCTCCGCTGTTTTTTTCTATACTTCATATCGCTGGAAGAATCAGAGTATTCAGTATATCAATAACTATGAATATACCAAATTTCAGAATAATCTTTTACAATTTGAGGAGAAATTAAGACTTACAAGCAGTCAGTCCGCTAATTCCGATGAGAAAGTCCGAAACCGAATTCTTATCTACGCTTTCCGACAGATTTTCCATGACAGTGCTGTTCTATATCAGAATGATGAAGAACTTTACAACGGTACCGCCTATGACTTCGATGTTCAGGGAATCCAGGAACAACTGGGAGAAGTGGAATTACACGGAAAATGGTATGACGCGGATACTTATATCTGTGATCCCCTTATCAGCAAAGCCGACGGTAAAACACTGTTGCTTTTTTTTTATTCCTCCACAGAGTCAACTACAAATCTGAATTATCAGATTGTCACTTATAAAGACGTTTCTGATGTTCTGGAGAGTAACAGGATTCTTTTTTATCAGGCGGGTATGTTGACGCTGGTTCTTCTTCTGTTAACCGGAACAATTCTTTTTTTCAGCCTGCGGAAAATTATGGCACCCCTTACAAAATTAAGGGAAGCTGCGGTTTCTGTATCTGAAGGCAACTATGATATACAAGTTCCTGCGGAAGGAGATACGGAACTGGCGCAGGTTGGCAAAAGCTTTAATCAGATGTCCTCCAAGGTTAAAGAACAGATTGAATGCCTTTCCACTGTAAACCATACACAACGACAGTTAATGGGAAGTCTTGCCCATGAGCTGAAAACACCTATGACCTCTATCCTGGGATATGCAGATACCCTTCTCACAGTGCGCCTGCAAAGACAGCAGCAGGAGAGAGCTCTCTCCTATATTTCCAGTGAATGCCGCAGGCTGTCCCGACTTTCGGTAAAAATGCTGGAACTTACCGGATTATATGAAACTGGGGAGGCACGTTTTGCCCCAACAGAAAATTCAGTGAAATCTTTTCTGGAGGATTCAAGACAGCTTAACCTCTGTCGTCTGAAAGAGAAGAATATCTGTCTGGAACTTCAGTGTGAACCTGCTGATCTGAATAAAAACTTTGACAAAGATCTTATGTTAAGTCTGGTAAACAATTTTATTGACAACGCAGTAAAAGCCTCCGCGGACAATTCCAGACTCATACTGGAAGCAACGGCTGAGAAACTGATGGTCCGGGATTTTGGCAAAGGAATCCCGGCTGAAGATCTTGATAAAGTGACAGAGGCATTTTATATGGTTGACAAATCCCGTTCCCGGGCCAATGGAAGTGTGGGACTTGGACTTGCACTTTGTAAAAAAATCGCAGATATACATGGATTTCAGTTGAAAATTGAAAGTGAAATAGGAAAGGGAACCTGTGTATTCATTGAATGGTAACGAATTTTTTGCCAGATTACAATTCAGTTACAATTTACGGAAGATTTGGTGTAATTCCAAGTACTATAATCTATATCAGAACATGACCGGATGATTACTATGAGCAATATCAAACGCCTGTTCCCCTGGGCCTCCGGTTATGTTCAAACATCGAAAGGGAGACTTCACACAAATGAGAAAGAATATAGAAAGAATAATCGGACTTACTCTTTGCATGGGAATGTTAGCGGGATGTGCACAGACACCAGAATCTTCCCTTGTAAGGCAGAAGGGAAATAAAGCACTGGATTCTTACAAAGAAGCGGATGACAGGGATGTCAATATGGCAGGAAATGCCTCCTCCGCTGATCAGACAACTGCTTCTGAAAGTACTGGTACAAGTGATACTGCTGCCTCCACTAACGTTCACCCGGATAATGCCTCAGCTGCCAGAACCACTATCCGCGACCTGATCAATGCGCCTGAGACTTACAAAAGTCAGGTAACAGACGACACGTCTAAGCTTGTGGTAAATACGGATGCAGCTGTAGAAATACCAGATGTGGAAAAGATATCTGCAATTTCTGTTACACCAGCTGCGGTCACACAGGATCTTCTTGATGGTATCACGGATGCCTTTTTCTCAAATGCGAAGATTTACACTGCAGACAGCTATTATGTACAGACAAAGGATGAGATCAAGAAAAAAATCGATGAATTAAAAGAAGATGTTGCCAACGGTAATCTGGATCCCAATAATTGGGGAACCGATGATAATGGCAATCTCGTATATGATATTTACGATGACATTGATTATTGGGAAAGCCAGTATGAATCTGCACCTGAAACGAGAAATCTGGTAGAAGGAAGACCTGCCGTGGGAGTACAGACATACAGCAGTACTGGTGAAGTTATGGAGGACAATGCTTTTACCGGTATCGCCCAGTTAGATGACGGCTCCCAATATTCTTATCGTACCTCTTCCTGGGGAGCCTATTCTTTGGAAGTAAGAATCCAGAAGATAGCCCAAAAAGACGGTAAAGAAATCCCTTCTGATGCTGTCTGGTCCGATTATTCCAGCAGCAGTCCATATGAAAAACCTACTGAAAAATCTATTGGAATTTCGTTGGATGATGCGAAGAAATTAGCCCAGGAAAAAGCAGATGCCATGGGCCTTGACGATTTAAACCAATGCGGATGGGATTATGCGATTCAGACGTCCTTTGGAACAGATGATAACTCCAGTTATCTCGGAAGTGGTTATGTTATCTACTACAGCCGTACCATAAATGGCACTCCGCTTACCTATACCATGGATGCAGGTGGAGCGCATGAAGACATGGACAGTACTATGGAAACCTGGGCTTACGAAAACCTTTATTTTTATGTAAATGCAGACGGAATCGACAGCATGACTTATTGCAATCCATACACCATCGGAGAAACTAAGACTGAGAATTTAAGCCTGCTTCCATTCAGCGAGATCATGAATATCTACGAAAAAATGATGATCGTCACCAACGCGGACAACCTTACCTATGAAAATTCCAGGGGATTCAATATTGACCGTATCGTTCTTGGCTATGCCAGAATTTATGAGCCATCCACAGATGCCCATACCGGTCTTCTGGTTCCGGTCTGGGATTTCTTCGGATCCCGCAAGATTGACTCCGAATATGATGGTGAAACCTACTCAGATACGACAGATTGGCCTACCTGGAGCTTTCTTACCATCAATGCAGTAGACGGAAGTATTATAGACCGTAGTCTGGGATACTGATATGAAGCAGACACTTGGAATTGTTCGCTACAATTTCTTCGGCTTTTTCCGTAATCCCAAAGTGATTTTTATCCTCTTTCTGGAATTTGTGCTCAGTTTTCTGCTTACAGGAAGAATCATGGTTGTTATGGATAACTACAATACGCCTGTACAGGCAATTGAACCTTTCCTGTGGACCTTCGGGGATGGAACAGCAGTGCTTCTAAGTTCCATGCTTTTGCTTTTGCTGTTCTCCGACCTGCCGAAAATGACACCAGTCACTCCTTATCAGCTGATCCGTACCACCAAGAAGAAATGGCTCTTAGGCCAGTTTGTCTATATTACATTCGTAACGATTTTATATACATGTTTTATGCTTTTGTTTACTTCTGTGCTGTGCATGAAGGACAGCTATCCAGGCAATCTGTGGAGTGACACAGCAGCAATGCTTGGATACTCTGATCTTGGAAAGAATCTGCAGGTGCCGTCTACAGTACGTGTTATGGAAAGCATTTCACCTTATGGCTGTATGCTGCAGGTATTCCTTTTGCTTTTTTGCTATTCCCTGACTTTAAGTTTTGTAATTCTGGTGGGGAATCTCTACAAAGGAAAAACAAAAGGCATGATAGCTGGTCTGTTTTACAGTATCTATGGATTTCTTCTGGATCCCAATGTACTGGCAGCTGTTTTACATAAAGAAAAGTATGAGATGTATCAGATAAACGTACTGATCTGCTGGATCAGTCCCTTAAACCAGGCCGTCTATGGGAAACATAATCTGGGCTATGATCCATTACTCCCAAAGCTCTGGCAATCCTGTGTATTTTTTCTTATTCTGGTAGTAATACTGGTTATTCTGGCGCTTCGCAGAATGAAGAAATATCCGTTTGAATTTCTGGGGGAAAAATCATGAGTGGTGAGATGAAACGTATGCTTACATCCAAAAATTTTCTGGCAGCCTGGCTGATTGCTTGTGCAGCTCTTCTCTTTGGACAAACCTACCCCAGTCTGAAGAAACCTTTGACTTGTGGTGCTTTTATAGACCTTCTGGATAGCGCTATAAAAGGTCAGATTGTATCTTTTATTTTACCCATAGCAGCAGTGCTTACCTGGAGTGATTCTTTCCTGCAGGAGTATAGAAGCGGATTTTTAAAAACTGCTCTCCCCAGAACCAGCCGTAGTCAATATGTGGAAGGAAAGGTTTTTTCTATTCTGATGTCTGGTTTTCTGGTCTGGTTACTGGCAGTCATAACAGTGCTTTTGGTTAATTTTGTTATATTTTATCCTATGGAAGTAAAAGGAAATATTCCAAAAGATCTGCTGACAAAGCTTCTAATGAAAGCTCTCCGCATGAGCATCCTTGGAGGTATCATAAGTACCCTTGGAGGTATCTGCGGAACTCTGTGTCAATCTGCTTATATGGCTTACGGAATTCCTTTTATAAGTTATTATTTCGGAATTATTTTACACCAACGATATTTTAAAGAACAACTCTGGTTTTACCCGCCAGAATGGATTACTCCTTCTGGAAACTGGGGACCATACCAGACTGGTTTATGGTTATTTTTGTTATTATTTCTACTTGTACTGATCCCGGTTCTGGGAAGTGTACTATATGATAAAATTGAAGAAATTTGAGATGTCAGACCGCTTTTCTGAAAATAAAAATATAGTCCTGCCTTTGAGAAATTGAAAGGATCTAAAATTAAAAGGATTTAAATTGGAAAGAAAACGATTATATGAACAGTGTAAATCACAATAAATTATTAAAGTCAATTCCATGTGTACAAATAAGTCATGTTACTAAACGTTTCGGTGAAGACCTTGTTCTAAAAGAAGTAAATCTTGATCTGAATTACGGACAGGTATATGGCATTGTTGGAAATAATGGTTCCGGAAAAACAGTTCTTATGAAATGTATCTGTGGTTTTCTGCCGGCTACAACCGGAACCATCCATGTATCAGGAAAACAGATTGGAAAAGACACCGATTTTCCGGAAAGCCTTGGCGTTATCATCGAGACGCCAGGTTTTCTTACACAATATACAGGAATGAAGAATCTGGAAATTCTGGCAAATATGCAGAGACTGATCTCCAAGGCAGATATCCGCCTTATTCTTCGAAAAGTCGGCCTGGATCCCGATATGAAAAAACCGGTTGGAAAGTATTCGCTTGGAATGCGCCAGCGTCTTGGAATCGCTCAGGCCATTATGGAGGATCCCCGTCTTCTCATTTTGGATGAACCCTTCAACGGACTGGATAAACATGGCGTAGCGGAGATCCGAGAGCTTCTTCTGGAACTGAAAGCTGCCGGTAAGACCATCCTTCTCGCCAGTCATAACGAAGAAGATATCCGTATTCTCTGTGACCATGTATATGAAATGGACGGAGGAATCCTGAAGGAAAGGACAGGCTGAACATGAAAGAAAAACGATTACAAAAAAATTCTGTATTTTCCGTTAAAACAGACTGCATCTTATTGATTACTGCATTAATTGCCAGTATCCTGTTTCTTATATCCCCATTTGCAGTTTCTGCACAGGAGGCTGATGTTGAAAATACAGAAACAGTTTTTGAAGATGAAGCGGAAACTGTACCAGATATGAACCAGGATCCAGATTTTGATTCTGAGCCGGATTCTACCCTGGATTCCAATCCGGACCCGGATCTGGGCGGATTCATATCCGGTGACGATTCTTCCCCCAAAAATAATCCCATTCATGTTATTATTGAAAATGGATCTGGCAATACAGACAGCAGTAATGCAGAGCCTGCCGGTGATGATGCTATGGGTGTCGGAGATACTTCTTATGGAGAGATCTATGCCGGCAGTACAGACGGAGGTAGTTCCTCCGGAGAAAAGGTTCTTCACAAGCCTCAGCTGCTATTGGAAGACAGTAATCTTTCCAGCCAGACACTAAAAGCTGGCAGCATCTGGGAAATGTCCGTAACCTTTCGAAATAAAAGCCGCAGTCAGAACGTATATGGACTAAAAATTTCTCTTTCCACAGAAACAAAAGGAATTGAATTTGATAAAAATTCTTTTTATGTACAGAGGCTGACACCTGGCGAATCCATTACTTTAACGCAGAATTTATCTATCGCAGAAGATACTGAGCCAGGTCAGGTAACAATCCTGTTTTCTCTGGAATATGAAGATTCCAAAGCCTCCAGTGCCAATAGCACAGAAACTCTGACTTTTAACGTGTCACAGCCTGTACGTGCAGAATTAGAAGTGTCTGACATTCCTTCGGTATTTTATACAATGGATACTGTAGAAATTCCTGTGAAAGCATTGAATCTTGGAAGGGATAAAATCTATAATGCCAAAGTGAAATTAGAAGCAGATGGATTATCTCCAAAAGAGACTGCATTTCTGGGAAATGTAGATGAGGGAACTGCATCTGAGGGTACAATAAGAGTATATGTAAAAGGAAGCACCGGAAATAAAAGTTCTAAATCGCAGTCTGTTGCAGAAGCAGGAAGTTTATCTGACAATGTATCAGATATATCAGATGAAAATGATGCTACTTCTCAGAATACATCTATTTCACCAGATCAAATTACAGGAAAACTGATTCTCATCTACGAAGATTCCACAGGTAACTCCTACCAGACAGCTGTCGATTTTTCCTCCGAAATCAAGGAATCCCAAATTCAGTCTCTAAAAGTTGAGGATTCTCAGGAAGAGACTAACAGCTGGTGGTACTCCATTTTTGCAATTCTGGCGGTTCTGCTTATCATCATCATTCTGTTTCTCATGTCCAGATTACATAAAAAATCTGTCCTTCTGGAAGAAGCAAGAAAGGCGGCATCCCGTTGAGAAAGAAAAAAATAAACGGTTTCACCTGCTTTCTGATGATTCTCATTTCACTGACTCTTTTCTTTTTTCTCAGGCTTACCTATGAAATACAGAAAGAGAAGCAGCAGTATACAATCTTAATTTCCCTTGGAAATCTCAGTTACGACCAGAATTTCCTGAAAAAAGCTTCGAAAATAAATGGGCTTCAGGAAATCTGGCCAGTTGTGGAAATTCCAGTAACCATAAAAATAGAAGACTATACAAAAACTACCGTATTTTGTGGAATTGATCTGAATGCTTTTACGGAAATTTCCGGGCAAGACAATTTAGGAAACACTCCACGCTTACTCCTGGGGAGCAATTCTCTGGAAAATATGAAAGACTCCAATGGACATGCCATTTCAAAGAAACAGCAGAATAAATATCTGAAGATGGGAGAACAGCTTGCCATTACATATACGTTAGACAGTATCGATTCAAATAAAAATTCTACTGAATACAGCAGTTCCGTTTCCAGCAGTAGTTTCACGGCTATGGACAATCCCGGGAATAATATTTCACCAGTGTCCTGTCTTCCCTGTAAAGTTGCTGCAATACTCCCCGGAGAAGATAATCAGATCTATATCCCGCTCTCCCAGGCAAGAATTCTGTGCAGCGAATCTGGCACTGCGCTGACTGTAACAAAGGTGTTGCTAAAGATAAAGGGAAAGACCAATCTTGAAAACGCTAAACAGCATTTTGAATAACAAAGATACTTCCTTTTCAGGTGTAAATAAATATCTGCTTATGTTATACTATTGTACAAGACCAATAAAAAGGAGCACTCTATAATGAACAGACAGGAACTACTTAACCAAATTGAGTATTATACCCCGTTCAATGAACAAGAAGAGACGGATAAGCAGCTTATTCTGAACTGGATCAGAAATAATACCAATGCTTTTTCCAGAGAAAACACGGTAGCACATATGACTGCTTCTGCCTGGGTGGTAAATCAGGATAAAAGCAAAATTCTCATGGTCTATCACAATATTTATAATTCCTGGTCCTGGCTGGGAGGACATGCGGACGGGGAGACAGATTTACTTGCAGTTGCCCTTCGGGAAGTGAAAGAGGAAGCGGGGATTTCCCATGTCAGTCCTGTATCTGAGGAGATTTTTTCTTTGGAATCCCTTACAGTAGATGGACATGTGAAAAAGGGCAAATATGTGTCCAGCCATTTACATCTGAATGTAACATATCTGCTGGAAGCAGATTCTGAGGAAGCTGTCTCCATAAAAGCCGACGAGAACAGCGGTGTCGCCTGGTTTTCCCCTGAAGAAGCGCTGAAGAAATCTACAGAACCATGGTTTGTAGAACATGTGTACTCCAAGCTGATTGAGAAAATGTAATGAAAGAAGCCAACAATTATAATACTTATATTATACAAAGAAAGAGAAGAGAACATGAGTGAGAAAATTGTAGTTTGCCTTGAAAAAGGTGGCGCAAGAGATATGGCTGAAGCTTTTTCCAGGCGCACAAATACCCCAATCTCTGAAAAGCCGGGAGAGCACCTGACGGTGCTTTTTAATTCCAAAGGTGTTTCTTTAACCGGATATGGTCTGGCTTATCAGGGGGATTTCGAAAATATGCTTCACCGGGTGACCAACGGAAGATTACAGCATGAAATGCTGGTACGGGCTTCCAAATCAGAAAAGCCAGGGCGCAAGGCAATAGATGCCACAGCAGGTATGGGAGAGGATGGATTTCTTCTGGCAGCCCAGGGGTATGAGGTAACTCTGTATGAGCAGAATCCAGTGATTGCTGTTCTTTTAAAGGATGCCCTGCGCCGGGCAAAGAAGCAGCCCGTATTGAAAGAGATCGCTGCCCGCATGAAAGTGACAGAAGGCAACAGCGTGGAATTAATGCCCGCACTCCTGGATCCTGTAGACGTCATATACCTGGATCCCATGTTCCCCGCAAGACAAAAGTCCAGCCTGATCAACAAAAAACTGCAGCTCATCCAGAAGCTGGAGCCCCCATGCTCCCAAGAGACCGACCTTTTCGACGCCGCTATCAGCGCAGACCCGGATAAGATCATTGTAAAACGACCGCTGAAAAGTGATTTTCTGGCAGGAAGGAAGCCTTCTTATACGTTAAGCGGAAAAGCGATTCGATATGATTGTTATACGTTGTAGAGGAAATAAATTGGCAGAGCAGGCAGATGAATAAATGATATATGCATAGCAGCATTTTTATAATCCTTTTCGATTACTGTCAGAAGTGCTAGTGCAAATCAGAAGCAACTATGTATAATAAGAATAAAAAGGACAGTATTGCTTATAAGGAAGGAGAAAATGCTTATGAGAAATGGTAAAAAATCATTAAAAAAAGCCAGCGTACTGCTTACTACATTCTTACTTGTAGTAATGTGTCTGGCAGTGGATACCACATCTGTAAGTGCCGCGAAGATCAAACTGAACAAAACAAAGCTTACCTTGACCCAGGGCAAGAAATACCGTTTAAAGGTAAAAGGCACAAAAAAGAAAGTGAAATGGTCCTCCACAAAGAAATCAGTGGCAACTGTCAATAAAAAGGGTGTCGTTACAGCAAAGAAAAAAGGAACTGCATATATTAAAGCTAAGGTTGGCAAAAAAACATACAAGTGTAAGGTTACTGTTAAGAGTAAAAAAGCACCTGCAAAGCCAGCACCTACAACACCTTCTGCTCCGGTAAATCCGCCGGCAGAGCCTACAGCAACACCTACCACAGCTCCAGCAAAAACACCAGTACTAAGTGCAACATCTTTAAGCATGCGTAAAGGTGAATATTATCAGCTTAGCGTACAGGATCCTAAGCATCTGCCCGTATGGACCAGTTCAAACAAGAATATTGCAGAGGTAGACAGTCAGGGAAAGGTACATGCAATTAATGTTGGAACAACAGAAATCAAAGTAGATGCAGGGATTGTTCTTACATGCACAGTTACAGTTACCATGGAAACAAAGCCTCAGACTGAACCAGTTCTTTCGAAAGCAGTTATAAAAGGGCAGCGGTCAGTCAAGAATGAAGCTGGCGAATCTGTAGTGATTGAGATTCCTCTGAATACTTATACCTATACTTTCAGCACAATTCCAACAAACGTGGAAGAATTGAAGCAGTATAACATCAGCGGTGATGATGGGAGATATAAGGTGCTCGCTCTTTATGTCATGTCACTTCGGACCTGGAAACCGGAAAATCAGACAGATTGCGAAGAAATGATCGGATATTTATGCAATAAGCAGTTATCTGTTTATGAGAAGCAGAGATTAGCAGAGCAAATGAAAAAGAGTAAACAGTATCTCTATCTTGGAAATGCATTCTTAAATGGTGCAACTCCGGCGAATGACTACACACCTTCACAGCCTTATTCAATTACATTAACTCAGGATTCTGTAGTAGATGAAGATCAGATATACATTCCGGCAAATCCTTCCATACCATCTCCTGATCAGTATAGAGCCTTTATCTATTGCAAGGCTTCTGACAGTGGTAAATGGATCGATGTTTATAAATCATCTAAGGACGGAAACTGGTATATGTATAAATGGATGGATCTGATCACTTCAATAAAAGCCCCGGCTTCAAGTAATCCATTCTAAATATGTCTTCAGGTGATTCATTCTAATTACAAGAGAGCAGACATCAAAGACCTCGGTTTTTGGTGTCTGCCCTTAATGTATTTTATAAAAATTATATCTGTAACCGCTGGGGGTGACAGTATACTAAGAGAAATCTTTTTGGACACTTTGACAGCAGCTTCCCAAACTACTGCCACGGACTCCCCAAAAACAACTTGTGACGATCATCAGCAGTTGCTTATAGAACTGAAACATAATGAACTAAATTCTACTAAAAATCATTCTTTCCGTATTATCTAGCCAGAACGGCTCTCCTGTAGGGCAATGAGTTTCATACCAGTTAAAACCGCCTTTTTCACTTCCAATCTTTCCGATTAATGATGTCTGCCCAAGTGAAAATAGATATTCTACATTTTTAGGCTCTTGATACCATAATAGCAATCTAATTCCTACCATGCTAAAATACCCTCCATTTCCACTCCAGCCGTATTGAACATGACCATTAGCAAGCAGTCTTACAATAATACTTGCATCACCCATTTTATATTCCTCCGTTCAGTATTTTATTGGACATAAACTGTGCTTTAACATATTCTTTTTAAATATAATATATTTTATATTGTATGTTAAGTCATTTATCCCGTTTTTATGGTATTATAAGAAAACAAAGAACAGGATAGGAGGCGTTTGAAATGAATCATAATGATATAGTCAGACAGTCATTCAAAAAACAGGCTGAAAAATTTGTAGCATATCATATGTCAAAAGTGGAATATACAGACTATCTGATTCAGAAAATCGCAGCAACAGGAGAAGAACATGCATTAGAAGTAGCTGCCGGGACCTGTATTTGTGGCAGGGCTCTGGCTCCTTATGTAAAGGATATTACCTGTCTGGATATGACGGAAGAAATGCTGGCACAGGGAATCAGACTTGCCGAAGAAAGTCATATAGAAAATATTTACTTTCAAAGTGGTAATGCCGAAAAACTTCCATACGAACCCGAAACCTTTGACCTGGTGATCACAAGGCTTTCTTTCCATCATTTTGACAATCCTGAGAAACCTTTTGAAGAGATGAAACGTGTCTTGAAAAAAGGGGGAAAGATGGTGGTCTGGGATATGGAAGCTGCCGAGGAGCCTTTACGGGAAATTGATGATAAGATTGAAAATATGCGTGATCCTTCTCATACCAGAATCCTCAGCAGGGAAGAATTTGAAGAAATGTTCAAGAAAGATTTTGCACTGCAATGCGAAGAAACTACTCTGGTGCCGGTGAATCTAAAAAGTTGGATGGAACTGACTGATACTTCGGAAGATGTGCAAGAAGAGATAACAAATTTGATGAAAGCTGAATTGGAAGGCGGTAGAAAACGGTTTTCACCATATAATAAAGATTCACAAATCATGTTTGATCATAGATGGCTATTACTAATTGGTGTAAAAAAATAATGGTAATAAAAATAAGCAGGAAACTCCTTTGAAGAGTTCCTGCTTTTCTTGAAATGTCCTAATATTTAGATAGGATTCGGGGGCATATTTATAAATGTAATTACAGCTCTAAAGAATCTTCTGCATCTATTCGGGTTTTGTTACACCAGACATCTGTACAAAATAAAGAAATCTCTGTGCAGATAAAAACGACGTTGGAAAATAATAGTCAGATGTATAAACTGAAATTGCATACGCTGTGGTCGCCTATGAAGAAAGACGTATGCATAGGAATTATCGGGTATTTTGACATTATAAAATAGAAAAATACAACAAATGTAGGATATGATGGAATTGCCGTTCATGTGTATATCTGGATGGAAGGAACAGACGCTGATTGCGTCAACGGAAAATCTGTTGAAGATGATTCGTCTACTTATGATGTGACAGTAAAACTTGCCGGAGTTGCAAGCGGAAATTAAATGTTCTTTTGAAAGGTCATGGCACGAACCATGGCTTTTCTTTTACCCCAACATCCCCATATTGGCAACTATCCCCACTCACCCCACTCTTTTTCAGTACATTTACTGAATTGCTATTTTCCCGACTTCCCGGCTTGCCATATAGCTGAGAAATTTATGAAATGTTCCTGTTTTTTAAATCCTGCAAATACTACTGATGAGCGTGTAAATTTTCATTCTACAATGTAAAAACTCTTTGTTGACGGATATATTTGGATAAGGATATAATCTGTATCAGAGAATTTACAGGGAGATAAACAAGTATGAGTCAGGATATGATTAATAACCGTTTTTTGGAAGAGTCGGTATTTGCTATTGCCGATGGATACTGCGTGATCAATCTCACAAAGAATATTGTACGTGGTTCCATGTATCAGGTAGTTAATGGAAAAAAATATAATCTGAATGAACAATTAGGTTTGCCGGAAAATTCAAGCTTACAGAGTCTGGTGGATGCATGGGCATTGACCATACCTGAAGAAGGTCTTCAAGATTTTCTGCACGAGTTTGACAGAGAACGACTGTTAAAGCGTTTTGAAAATGGTGAACGGCATATATCATTCCGATATTGGACCAGGACTGCTACTTTTGAGCCCATGCTTGCAGAAGATCACATGGCCCTGTACCGGGAAGAAGAAACCGGAGATATCATTGCAGTCAATTATGTTCTTGACCGTACAGAACATTATCGCTTAGAGGAAAAAGAGAGGGCACTGGAAAAATCAAACAGAGAGTATGCGAAGCTTCTGGAAGAAGAGAAAAAGCATACGGCTATGATCGAAGAATTAACGAAGAAACTGCAAAGTCAGCTGGAGTTATTTACCGTATCCATCCCTGGCGGTGTCAAAATCAGTAATGATGACCCGGAATATTCTTTTAAATATGTTTCAGAACAATTTGCAAATATGCTCGGTTACGCAACACCGAAGGAACTGATGGACGCTTCTGGCGGTAATATTATCGGTCTTGCTCATCCAGATGACGTAAAGGTCGGACTTGCAGATGCATTAAATCAATATACGCATTCCGATCATTATGCTACTATTTACCGGATACGCTGTAAGGACGGCACATACAAATACATCGAAGATCGTGGACAGAAAGTAATAAAGGAAGACGGAACCATTGAACATTGGAATCTCATGCTGGATAAAAATGACTTCATGCACAAATCAATTGCATTGGAAAGTGAAAAGAAAGCAAATAAAAGCAAGTCTGATTTTCTCTCCAGGATGTCTCATGATATGAGAACCCCACTGAATGGCATTATCGGATTGCTGAAGATTGCTGAGAAGCATTTTGATGACAGTGAATTGGTTCTGGAAAATTTCGGAAAAATGCAGGTAGCCGCAGATTATCTATTGTCACTTATTAATGATATTCTTCAGATGAGCAAAATCGAAGATGGAAATGTACCGCTAACGCAGGAAATCATCAACTTTAATGAATTAAGTCAGGATGTTCTGACTATCATAGAACAGCGGGCAAAAGACAGAGGAATTCAAATGCAGTTCCGTTCAAAAAAAGAAGGGCTTCGATATCCTTTTATTTATGGAAGTCCGGTGCATATGAGACAGATTTTTCTTAATATTTATGGAAACTGTATTAAGTATAACCGGATTGGCGGCAAGATAATAACGGTGTTGGATTATACAGAAGTAGTGGATGGAATTACGACATATGAATGGACGATCACAGATACAGGCATTGGCATGAGTAAGGAATATCTGAAGCATATATTTGAGCCGTTTTCGCAGGAAAGGAATGATTCTGGAAGTACACAACAGGGAATTGGACTGGGAATGTCGATTGTAAAAGGCCTGATTGAAAAATGGGCGGAACAATTAAAATAAAAAGCGAAGAAGGAATCGGATCAACTTTTATTATCAGAATTCCGTTTAAACTTGCTTCCGCACCAGATACAGTAAAGAAAACAGCAGCACAGATGGATATTAGTGGATTAAACTTATTGCTGGTGGAGGATAATGAACTGAACGCAGAAATTGCGAAAACTCTGTTGTCTGATGAAGGTGCAAATCTGACAGTTGCAGAAGATGGACTGCAGGCGGTCAGGATGTTTCAGGAGAAACCGGAAGGTTATTTTGACGCAATTCTGATGGATATCATGATGCCTGTAATGGATGGGCTTACTGCGACAAAAACAATCCGGTCACTGAAACATCCTGATGCTGAGACAATTCCAATCATTGCCATGACAGCAAATGCTTTTCAGGAGGACGCTGAAAAATGTATTGCTGCTGGAATGAATGCACATCTGGCAAAACCTTTGGATATTGAGAAAGTAAAGATGACCATTTATAAATATATATAAGAAAAGTCAGCAAGGAGGTATTGACGCATGTTTAGAGAAATATATAATTTGCACAGCACTCTTATTGCGTCCAATGATAACATCTCCATGCCTGTTGATAAGATAATGATATGAGCAAAAACGTCTTTTCATCTGTTTGAGGAAAGACGTTTTTTATATGAAAATGTTTTGGAAGAGGAGTGACCGAAAATGAGTTTAAATTGATATGGCTGAAATAAATATATGACATGTCAAAAAAGAAAAAATATTATGGACGTTAATTTCGAGTATTATAAGATCTTTTATTATGTGGCAAAATACCACAACTTTACCAAGGCGGCCCAGGCGTTAAACAACAGCCAGCCTAATATTACCCGGGCCATGAATTGTCTGGAACAACAGCTGAATACCACTTTATTTATCCGTACCAACCGCGGCGTACAGCTCACTC
>NZ_QUIO01000043.1:0-34717 GCF_003480145.1 Ruminococcus sp. AM42-11
CGTTGTTGTCGTTACTGTTTCTTTCTTCCCTTTCCAGTAACCAGCGATTTTGCAATGTATATTCGCAAGCCGCGCATTTTAGGAGCGGTTTTAGTGGAGGCGAGATCCATGACTTACGGAGACTTAGGCGCGAAGGCTTTCCTGAGCGTCTTAGTCGTAGTTAGTCATTAGCTTGCCGAAACGTTGCGACGCGCGGCGGTGAATATACATTGTGAAATCGCGTCCGGAATAACGACCAACACATTAAATAGCAAGTATGATTAATAAATAGTTTAACACAAGTTCAAGCCCCGGTAAACACCCGTTCGTGTTTTAGAGAAAAAACCTGCATACCATATTTTGGGTATTCCAATATGGTATGCAGGTTTTATTATTTTCCAATAAAGGGTGTATCAGATTCCATTATTTCTTGTAGATGCGTTTGTCCTTAATCTCAATTTTACCTTCTTTCAGAAGGTGTCCCACAGCACGTTTAAAGGCATTCTTGCTGAGACCGAATTCGCGTTTGATCACTTCTGGTGAGGCTTTGTCATCGAAGGGGAGGACGCCGGCGAATTCTTCGATTATGCTAAGGACGCTCTCGGCATCTTCGTTAATCTGGATGTAGGCTTTCTGACGGTCTGTGACGTTCATCTTGCCATCCTCTTTCACCTCAGAAACGCGAAGGTCGAGGACTTCGCCCGGGCGGTATTTGCCGCTGGCTTCTCTGGCTGGAATCAGGGCGGAATATTTGTCATCAACAGCTACGAAAACACCGAAACGATCGCTGATCTCGTAGACACGGCCTTTTACGGAATCACCTGTTACATATGGGGTTCTGGTAGAAAGGTAATGGTATACCTTCATGGTGGCACAGAGGCGGCTGCTCTTGTCCACATAGAGAGCTACCAGACACTCCTGTCCTTCCCGCACACGGCTGGTCTGCTCATGGTATGGAAGGAGCAGATCTTTCTCTAAGCCCCAATCCAGAAAGGCACCGATCTTGGTTACCTGAAGGACTTTCAGAACTGCAGTCTGGCCAACCTGGAGAAGCGGTTCTCTGGTGGTTGCAATAAGACGGTCTCTGGAATCTTTGTAAATAAATACGTCCAAAGTATCGCCCTCTCTGGTTCCCTCCGGAACCTGTTTCACAGGAAGAAGCACTCTGTCTTCCTGGCCTGCATTTTTATCTTCTGCAAGGTAAACACCGAAATCTACGGTCTTTGCCACAATAAGCTTCTGTTTTTTTCCTATTTCAATCATGGATTCTCCTTAATTCAATTACGGTTAAATATAAAATTTCTCAGTAGCTTCCCAATCTATTGTCCAGTATAGCACACATTTACCGCCACTGTGAACATTAACTTATTGAAGTAAGGATAAAAAATGCAGAATCCCCATCTGCAAAGCGGCTTTCCGGCTCATGCATTGCGGAAGCGGCTCAGGAAATCTTTTGTCAGCGGGTCTTTCGGATTCTCAAACAGTTCCTTCGGCGGGCGATCTTCTACGATGACACCATTTGCCATGAAAATCACTCTCTTGGAAACATCACGGGCAAATGCCATCTCATGAGTAACGATGATCATGGTCAGGCCTTCGTGTGCAAGGTCTCTCATAACCTCCAGAACCTCGCCTACCATCTGGGGATCCAGCGCGGAGGTTGGCTCGTCGAAAAGAAGGATTTCCGGCTCCATGGCAAGAGCTCTTGCAATTGCCACACGCTGTTTCTGGCCTCCGGAAAGCTGTTTGGGTTTGGCGTTGATGTACGGCGCCATACCTACTTTTTCCAGATAATACAAAGCTTTTTTCTCTGCCTCTTCTTTGCTCTTTTTCAAAACCTTTACCTGACCTACGGTGCAGTTTTTCAGAGCAGTCATGTTGTTAAAAAGGTTAAAATTCTGGAACACCATACCTACCTTTGAACGGTATTCCGGAACGTTCACGTTCTTACTGGTGATGTCAGTTCCATGATAATTGATTTCTCCGGTGGATGGAGTTTCCAGCATATTCAGGCAGCGAAGAAGCGTGGATTTACCAGAACCGGACGGTCCGATAATACACGTCACATCTCCCGGGCTTACGGAAAAATCAATATCTCTCAGTACCTGATTGCTGCCAAATGCTTTTCCCAGATGCTTGACTTCAAGGATTTTTTCACTCATGATCATTTCTCCTCCTTCTTCTTAGGGTAGGAATACAGACCACTTGTGTGAGCCAGTGTATCCGTTGTGGCAAGGTCATAATTCTGCGGACCTTCCATCTTGTGTTCCAGCAAGCGGAGCAGTCTGGAGCATACAAAAGTAAGGATAAAGTACATTACCATAGCGATGGTAAAGGATTCAAAGTAAGTATAATAGGCTCCGGCTACGCCTTTTGTTGTGTAGAAAAGTTCTACAATTCCAATAATGGAAAGAACGCAGGTATCCTTGATATTGATGATCAGGTTGTTGCCAATCTGAGGCATGATGTTGCGCAATGCCTGTGGAAGGATTACGTTCATCATAGTCTGTACATGCGTCATTCCGATTGCTTTTGCAGCTTCTGTCTGACCTTCGTCAACAGAAAGGATTCCGCCTCGGACAGTTTCTGCCATGTAGGCTCCGGTATTGATAGATACTACGAAAAATGCCGCAAACCACATGGACATGTTGATATTGAACAGGTAAGCACTTCCGTAATAGATAAACATGGCCTGTACCATCATTGGGGTGCCACGGAAAAATTCCACGTAGCATGCCATAATAAATTTGAGAAATCCAACCAGTGTCTTTTTAACGGCGGAGTCCCGTTTATCTACAGGAATTGTTTGAATAATTCCAACTATAAAGCCAATAAGGCACCCTAAAAAGGTGCCTACAATGGCTATGATCATTGTATTTCCGGCTCCTGACAAAAAGGAGGAACCGTATTGCTGGAGCAGATACTGGATCCGGCCCCAGAAGGTTTCAGGAAGCATAGTTTTTATCTCCTATCTTACATATGTACATGTTTGTTCGGAATTCTTCACACATATCTTTTTATTAAATTCATACCCGGACATGTATTTTATACTTTATGTTTCACAGGTCGAGCAGTTTCATCACTCAGACAGTGGCTGTACGGAAATTGCCTCGTCCATCATTTCGGTGTAATCGTCCTCTGTCATTTTATCCAGCACGCTGTTTAAGGCATCCAGAAGCTCAGTGTTGCCTTTCTGTACGGAAATACCGATGTTAATATCTTCGTCGGATACTTCAAAATCACCGTCTGTGCCGGAGAAATCAAGAAGCTTGAAATCCGGATAAGCTACGCAGGCAGCCATTCCGGTAGGCATATCCGTTACAACGGCGTCACATTTTCCGGATTCCAGGGCAACCAGCATGGCCGGTGCACTTTCCTGTGCAGGAAGGATGTTTGCGTCTTCAATCTGCGGCAGGCAGGAATCATACCAGATAGTGTTCTGCTGGGAAGTACAGGTAACACCCTTCAGATCTGCCACACTTTTTGCATCTGCATAATCGCCGTCACTTTTTACCAGGGTAATAATGGATGCATAGTAATATGGCTCTGTGAAATCTACCATCTGCTGACGTTCGGATGTAATGGACTGACCTGCGATTACGCAGTCAACTTTTCCAGACTGGACAGCCGGTACCAGGGAATCCCAGTCCAGTTTCACGATTTCCAGATCGTATCCCAGCTCGTCACAGATTTTTTTCGCCATCATAACGTCGTATCCATATGCGTAATCAGAGCTTCCGGAAATGGGAACAGCTCCGTTGGAATCATCTGGCTGTGTCCAGTTGTATGGTGCATAGCTGCACTCCATTGCTACCTTTAATGTTTTCTTCTCTTCTGCCTGTACCATTGTAAGTCCAAGTCCCGGCATTGCTGTCACGGTAACAGCTGCTGCCATAAGACCACTTGTCATTTTTCTCCATAAATAGCTCTTCTTCATGCTTCCGAATATACTTTCCGAATGCCTGCTGCGGCAGCTTCACCCGCTTCTATAGAACTCATGCTCCCTTTGAATGAATCAATTGCAATTACTACTTTCATGTTCTTTTCTCCCGTTTTTCAAATACGATCTACCCTTCTATTTTTTCACTCCACAAATCCATTCCAATTGCAGAACTTCCTTCTTTTATCGTAATTTTATAATCAGAATCCACCTGAATATCATAGCCATATATGCTTTCTTTTCCCGCTTCTGCGTCTTTTTGATCTGCATAATAGGAAAAACCTACACGGTAGATATCCGGATGCAGATCAATCTGAACATAACTATATCCCCGTATCCAGTCTTCTTCAAGATTTTTTTCATTGAGCAACAGCTGTGTTGCGTACTGTTCTGCCACATCCCCCTTGCTGGTTCCCATGGCATTTTCTATGGACCTGGCAGCAAAGCCATGTAAAGTCCACGCCGTTATCAAAATCTCCAGAACCACCACAACAGCAATAAGTACCGGGTTCTTTTTTTCCTTGCACATTCTCTTTACTGCAAATCCAAATGCGTATATCACAATCGCCAGATTCACCAGACATGTGATGAGACTTGCTTCCTGTCTATGTTGTTCCCAGAATCCGTCAGGAACCAGGAAAGAACATATTGTGAAAAATATGCCGGTCAGAGTGATTGTAAAAAATCCATAAATTCTTTTGCTTTCCTTATCTTCCCGATTCACCCACAGATAATATCCACTCACAGCAGCTCCCGCGCCAAGAAGCCCGGCAAATAACGCACCGCCAAGGTTTGCATGACCAGAGAATTTAAACACAGCCACAATGAGCAGAATTACCGGTATCGCAAGATAGCCTGCGATTTTATCCTGATGCTGTTGCTGTTTTCGTATTTCTTCCATTGATTGCATCATCTCAGTCACCTCTGCAGACGTGTATTTTTTCTCTGCTTTCTCTCTCTTTTCTGCCATCCCGTTTTTTTCTGCTGCTTCATTCATTTCTACTGTCCCATCTTTTTCTGCTGCCTCATCTTTTTTCACGTTAGCCCCTTCGATTGTCTGCATTTCTGATCGCATCAGCTCCAAAAGTGATACATCCAGTGCCTCAGCCAATGGTTCCATTGTATTAATATCCGGAAATCCAAGTCCCCGCTCCCAACGGCTGACCGCCTTATCCGTCACTCCGACTTTTCCGGCAAGATCGGCCTGTGTCATATGATGCTCTTTTCTTCTTTCCGAAATAAATGCCCCAAACCTTTTTGTGTCCACTATATGATATCCTCCATAATTCTTTTGCGTTACTCTCTTATATACACTAAAATGTGGATTTTCGTCAATCGACGATTTGTTTACCTGGAAAAAAGCGAAAAATTTTCTATAACTCTCTTGTATGTATTGACATTTTGATATCTAAATGATATCATATTTATATCTTGCAAAAGATAATTTTCATTATCAGGAGGATTGCTATGAAAGAAAAAGTTTTGGACAACAAGAAAAATGGTATGGGAATGATGGTGCTGTTTATTCTGCTCTATGCCGTGGCCGCAGCCGCTGTAATATTCGGCGCAGCTTCGAACAGATTTCCCTTATGGTCATCGGTATCATCTGGGCTTCACTTGGATGGATCCCGTTCCTTGGCCTTAAAGTGCTGAAGCCGCAGGAAGCCCTTGTACTCACCTTATTCGGCAAATATGTGGGAACCTTGAAGAACGACGGCTTCTACTGGGTAAATCCATTTTGCACCGCTGTAAACCCCGCTGCGAAGACGAAATTGAACCAGAGCGGCGACGTAGACGGTGGAAATGCTGCCAAGTCCGTTTTCACGCTTGCAGCCACAGGAACAGCCACTTCTGCCAGTTCTACTTATGTAAACAAAAAGATTTCCCTGAAGATCATGACTCTGAATAACAACCGTCAGAAGATCAACGACTGCCTGGGTAATCCTGTAGAGATCGGAATCGCAGTTATGTGGCGCGTTACTGATACAGCGAAAGCAGTTTTCAATGTAGACAATTATAAGGAATATCTTTCTTTACAGTGTGACAGTGCCCTTCGAAATATTGTCCGCATCTATCCTTATGATGTAGCGCCAAATGTGGACACTACAGGTGACGGAGTTGCAGATGAGGGAAGCCTTCGCGGTTCCAGTGAAATCGTAGCCGGACGTATCCGCGATGAAATTCAGCAGAAGGTTGCTGAGGCTGGTCTGGAGATTATCGAAGCACGTATTACTTATCTTGCTTATGCACCTGAAATCGCAGCGGTTATGCTGCAGAGACAGCAGGCTTCCGCTATCATCGACGCAAGAAAGATGATCGTAGACGGTGCTGTTGGTATGGTAGAAATGGCATTAGAGCGATTGAATGAAAACAATGTGGTAGAACTTGACGAGGAGCGGAAGGCTGCCATGGTTTCCAATCTTCTCGTAGTGCTGTGCGGCAATCACGATGCCCAGCCGGTGGTTAATTCCGGCAGTCTGTACTAATGGCTGAGACAAAAGACACCCGGCCCAAGAAACAGATTCCGCTCAGGCTTTCCGCCAAGCTTTATGACCAGATTGCCGCCTGGGCAGAAGATGATTTCCGCTCCGTCAACGGTCAGATCGAATATCTGCTTACTGAATGCGTCCGACAGCGTAAGAAGAATGGGAAATATGTTTCCGACACTATGGATGAGCCGCCAGAACTGGATATTGAGTGAATTATAAAATAAGTAGTAAGCAGAGGGGCTGGTCTAAATGACCAGCCCCTCTGCTTACTACTTATTATGCCTCTTTTCCGTAAATAGAATGCTCCAAACGGAAGTTTTCTTTCTGACTTGGATATCTGTAACGTTTGATGTCCTGATCTGATGGATAGTTGAACTGTCCAGCGCAACGCATAATAACAGTTTTGCACTCTGGGCAGCAATCTGCACACAGGTCCTCGAACTGTCTTACCAGCATATCCGGATCTGAAGAAGAGTTTGCCCAGTTCTCCCAATGATCTGGGATAAGAACCTTTGCTTTTAATGCTTTTCCAAGTCTCGCACCATCATAAGGTGTCATCTTATCAAATGCACCCGGCTCGTTCCAACCGATATCAAAAATAGCAACATCAATATCATACTTCTGGCCAATTGCAACATATCCATCATTATACCAGGTATCTCCCAAGAATAAGATATTTCCAGCAGATGTTTTGAACAGGAAGGAAGTTGCAACCTCATCGTATGGCTGTGCAGGACCATCTCCAGTTTTTGTTGCGCAATCATCATAGTTTTTCAGGAATACAATTTCTGCTCCTGCCATTTTAATGCTTTCGCCTACATGCGCAGTAATAATTCTGTCATCCGGAACCTCAAATTCTTTTAATCTCTTTACAGTTTCTGGCGGAGCTACATATTTAGCATCTGTTGTCTGCATAGTTCCTTTAACAGTATAAATATCACAATGATCATTATGTACATGTGTACAGAAAACTCCATCTACTCTATTAAATGAAAATGGATCAATTACCTGTGGATTCAGGCGAAGCCAGTTCATACTTGCTGCACCGTTCTGCTTACACACACCACAATAATCAATTGTCGTATAGTGAGATGGTCCACACCACTGGTCAATAAGGAAAATACCTCCTTCATCTGTCTTCAGAACCCATGAAGGACCACCACACCACCAAAGAGCAACTTCTCCCTTTGGCACTTCATAGTTCTCAATATGCTGATTTAAAAATGTTCCCCACTCTGGAAAAGACTCAAGAATCCAACGCTCTCTTGTCATCTCTCTGTTTGTTCTGATCCATTTTCCAGATACTAAACCTCTTCCATCTGTTTTTTCCACTTCATTACCCATATTTTTTTCTCCTTTACGCTTTCATTTATTTTAAGTTATTTGTTATTATCATTCTGCACAGTAAACAGTGTAACGGTCTGTCTGTCTGTTTGCCGCACAGATAAGATCTCCTTGTTTATGAGGTATTACAGTTACATTTGCCGGTCCAAGATTAGCATCAATCAAATGATCTTCAATCTTTTCTTCATTTTGCTCAACCAAAATAAGCTCTTTTCCCGCATCTCGGAATCCCACAATAAATGCCGGCTTGCCATTAAAAATACCGCCCCAAATGGCATGTCCAAATTTATGAGTTCCCGGAAGTGTATAAATTTTCTTAAATTTCCCATCTATTTTTTTATAAATATTAAAATCTTCGCCATGGAATGGAGTGATTGTGCCATACTCAAATTCCCCATCTCCATCGATATCTACTGCGACACAATCACTTGTGGGGTCTGTGATTTCTTCAATAATTTCCCACTCATCATTCTCTACTGCCGGTGGCACTAAACGGTGTACTCCATTCTTTCCAGCAATAAGGATTCCTCCTTGATTTTCAAGTTTAGTCAAACCATGATTCTGGAAAATATCAGTATAAACAACCTGCAATTCACCTATTGAACGTTCCTCATAATTAATTTTACCAACATAAACACTTCCTGAATAACTCCAGTCATCAATATATTCCTTTGTTTTGCACAATGTTGCACACATGAGGTAATCCTCATTTCGAATCTGAACCACTTCGATTCTGTGCAAAAATGGAAGCTGCAATACCTCTTTTGTATGATAGCCGTTTTCATCCTCATAGCCCCAAACTACATCTGCACCTTCAGACTTAAACACAGGAAAAAACTTCTGAATACAAAGGAACTCCCCATTTTCCTTCAATGGCACAATATTCATTCCCCCGCCAGGTGCTGTACTGGCACAGACAGTTTCAAAAGTATCCGGATCAACTAGATCAATAACTCCAGTCCCTTCCAATTCTGATACAAATGCAATCCATTCTTTCTGATTCCGAACAACTTTTCCTGCCCCATAAACTCCTGGACAATATTTTTCATGAACTATTTTAAAATTCATACTATTCACCAGCTTTCTTATACATCTTTTGTATTATTCCTGGAATAAGCAATCAGCAGCACAATCAGAACGATTCCGTTTACCATAGTACGAATTGCTTCATTTACATTAAGAATGGTAAGGAAATCTGTCAATATCGTCATAATCAAGACACCTGCGATAGTTCCAACATAGCTTCCACGTCCCCCTGTAACTGCTGTACCCCCAAGAATAACTGCAGCAATATTAGATGGATCATAACTGTCACCGACCTCCAAATAGGTCGTTCCAGTATAGCCAACCAACATAAATCCTACGAATGCACACACGATCGGAGATACTATATATACCAGTGCCCTGATTTTCTTTGTATGAACACCTGAAAATCTTGCTCCAGTTGAATTAGCTCCCAACGCATATACATAACGGCCAAATTTCGTATATTTCATAACAATAATAAATATAGCCGATACAATTACCCAAATAATAATAATTCCAGAAATTCCACCAATGGTATTCATTGAGGTAAGCTTAGTAAGCATTGGCGAAGAAGAACCTTTCGGAGCTCCTCCTGTCGTTACCATCGCAACACCTTCAACAATAATTCCCATTCCCAATGTCATGATAAATGCATTTATCTTAAAGTAATTAATTCCAATACTTTCAATAATACCTATAATTGCACCAGCTAAAATAACTGCAACCAGCGCTTTTCCAATATTAGAATCCTGACCCTTAAGAATCTCCGCACCAATAACATTACCAATCATAATGACATAGGGAACACCCATATCAATACCGCCAATTAAAATTACAAGATTTTGTCCAATACATACAATTCCAAGAAATGCTGCAATTCTCAGCATACTCAGTAAGTGTTTTCCCTTCAGATATCCTGGCGACACAATATTGGCTATAATCAGCATAATAATCAGAATCACATACACTAGTACTTGCGGACGCATTAACATCTGTATGAAATTATTTTTTTTCACAGCATTTGCCTCACCCATTTATGTCACCTCACTCTTCACGATTCCGTATTGAACTAATTGCCAGCGCTACAATCAAAATGAAGCCTTTGATCAAGAACTGATAGTTAGTTGAAATACCATTCAGATTCAGTAGGTTACTGATTAAAGTAAAAATGAACACTCCAAACATAGTTCCAATCAGATCACCATTCGCTCCTACCATAGATACACCACCAATTACAGATGCGGAAATAGCATTCATCTGCATTCCAGTTCCAATTGTAGGATCTCCCGAATTAATATATACCGCCATATAAATTCCACCAAGTCCACACAGTAATCCAGATAAACCAAATGCAAGTATTTCTGTTTTCTTAATATTAATTCCAGCCGAATACGCAGACTGAACATTTCCTCCCATTGCACGGACAGCTTTTCCAAACGCAGTTCTGTTTGTAATTGTTCTTACAATTACCAGAATAATAAAAATTAGAATAATACTGTTCGGGATTACATCAAAAAATTTAAATTTAATAATTTATAGAACCCCATATGCATCATACCGCCAGGAACAGGCATAATAAATAGTGCCAAACCAGCATACACAATTGACATGGATATGGTTACAATCAGTGCTGGAATATGGAATTGCTGTGTAATAAATCCATTTAACGCCCCACACAGAAATCCACAAACTATTGCTGCTAAAATTCCAGGTATCCATCCAAATTCAGAATCAACATTAATGAATGTAATACAGACAACATTTGTCAAAGAAACAATAGACCCCAAAGAAATATCAATTCCTCCAATCAAAAGACAAATTGTCTGTCCAAAAGCAACCATCATTAACGGAAATGCTGCTTCAATCAATCGGTTAACATTTCTTAGTGACAGAAACGTAGAATTCATAGCAATCGCCAGAATATTAAATGCCAAAAGGAACAATCCCGCAAAAATCACACTTGCATAACGGTGCATAAAATCTTGATCTTTCAGCAAATCTTTCACCTTATTTATCACTTTCTGCCACCTCCTCTACAATTCCCATTGACTTCTTCATTATTAATTCTTCGCTTAATTCATCTTTCTGAAGCTCACCAGTAATTCTGCCCTCATACATTACAAGTACGCGGTCACTCATGCCAATAATTTCCATCATGTCACTGGAACACAAAACTACACCGATTCCTTCAGTAGCCTGTTTTCTCATAATGTTATAGAAATCACTCTTAGCTTCAACATCAATTCCTCTTGTTGGATCATTGAATAGCATTATTTTAGGATCTGTTCCAAGTTCTTTTCCAAGAACAATCTTCTGCTGATTTCCTCCACTAAGGCTGGAAACTGGATCATTAAGATTATGAAGTTTGATTTTTAGGCTTTTACGGGTTTCTTCTGCAAATTTCTGCTCTTCTTTTAGGTTAATGAAACCTGCTTTTGAGCGCTTATCTAATGAACAGAGTGCTAAATTCTGCTGGATTGGAAGAATCAACATCAAACCTTCGTTTTTACGATCGCAGGGAACCAGGGCAATTCCATTATCCAATGCTTGTTTTGCATTTTTAATTTTTGCCTCTTTTCCATTAACTTTAATAGTTCCTTGTGTAAGCTTATGCACACCGCTAATTGCATCCAGCAATTCTGTCTGTCCATGACCTTGAAGACCAGCAATCCCCAGGATTTCTCCTTTATGAAGCTGGAAGGAAACATCATTTAATTTCTCTGATTTCAGATTTTTAACCTCAAGTAAAACTGTGTCCTCTACCATTTCTGATTTCTTAGGGTAGATCTGAGTCAATGGTCTTCCAACCATCATCTTAATCAGTTCATCAACATCAATTTCAGAAATCTTACGAGTTCCAACAAAGGTTCCATCCTTGAATACAGTTACATAATCTCCGATTTCAAAAACTTCTTCCATTCTATGTGAAATAAAAATGATTGTTTTCTCTTTTTTTACTAAATTTCGTACAATATTAAATAACTTAACCACTTCTTCACTTTGCAGGGAAGATGTTGGCTCGTCTAAAATAATAATCTGAGGATTTTTTAATAAGACTTTCAGAATTTCAGCCATTTGCTGTTCTGCAACAGATAATCTGCCAGCAATTGCCTTTGGATTGATATGAATGTCATATTCATCCATCAAGGCAAAAATACGTTTTCTTACTTCTTTTCTGTCAATTAAACCGAATTTATTCTTTGGCTCTATAGAAAGGAAAAGATTTTCTTCAACGGTCAGCTCGCTTACCAGCGTAAGCTCTTGATATACCATGGCTATTCCAAGATCCTGTGCCTGTCTTGGATTCGCAGCAACGATTTTGTTGCCCTCCAAGTAAATTTCTCCGGAATCTGCATGGTAATTTCCGCATAAAATTTTTAAAACGGTGCTCTTTCCAGCTCCATTCTCTCCTGCCAACACATGTACAGTTCCCTTTTTTACGGAAAAGCTTACATCTTTCAGTGCCCGGTTACCGCCAAAGGATTTTTCTATATGCTCCAGTGTTAAATATTCACGATCCATATATGTACTCCTTTTCTAAGACAGCAGGTGGGCTTTTAAACCCATCCTGCTGTGATTTGTTTTAAATCCGCCTTATTCTGCTGCGCCTGAGCCATACATTTCCTGCAATGTATCTTCATTCAGAATTGTTGGTGCCCAGTAGTTATCATCTAGGTCTACTCTTACGAAATCATCAAGAGTCTCATCCGTAACAGGAGCAATATCATAAACATTTACTTTCTCAAAATCTCCGCCAGTGATTGCAGTTAAACCAAGATCCAGGGCATCTGCTCCGGAAGTACTTGGAGAGATTGGACAGCAACTGGTAAATCCATCAGCCTGTCTTTCTTTCCACATTTTCAAGAATCCATTATTTGCCTCACCTGTAATCGGCACCAGTTCACGATCAGCAGCTTCTAATGCATCGATACATGCACGGCTCATAGCGCCGCCCAGGGAAAGGATTCCATCAATATCATCATGTGCAGAAAGAAGAGATTCAATTGCTGTCTTTGCTGTTGCATAATCATAATCACAATAATTCAGGGAAATTGTCTCAATATCTGGATATTTCTCTTCCAGAATTTCCTGTGCGCCCTGTACACGAAGCTCTGCATTCTTAGATCCAGCTTGTCCTGCAAGAATAACGATCTTGCCCTTTCCATCCAGTTGCTCACCAAGCCATTCTGCATCTTTTGCACCAAAGTCATAATTATCAACTGTTAAGGAAGCTGTAACATTATCTGTATCAACACCTGCGTCAAAGGAAATAACTGTAACGCCTGCATCCATTGCATCATCAACAGCTGGAATTAATGCTGTTGGAGATGCAGCAGTAAGGCAGATGATATCTACACCCTTTGTAACCAGATCCTGCATATCAGATACTTGCTGTGAAGTATCACCGTCAGAATTAGTAGTATAGTACTCTTTGATTAAGCCCATCTCTTTGTACATTTCAGCCTGCTGTTCAAATGTTTTCTCCATCTGAACGCGCCAAGTATTTCCCAATGAGAAATTACAAAGAGCAACTGTGTAGCCACCTTCTGGCACGTTAGTCATATCAAATTCTTTTGCCTCCTTTGTGTCTGCAGTTTCCGCATCTCCCGCCCAGACGCTGGTGGCCATCATAGAAAGTGCAAGACATCCCGTTACCAAACAACTAATTACCCGTTTCTTCATAGATTTTTCCTCCAATACATTTTTTGTTCTGTTGTTTTTGATAGTGTTATTATAGTATACATTTTCTTACATGTCAATTCAAAATAACAAAATTGTATACAATTTTGTTATTTTGCACACTTTTCTTCACTGTAATTAGTAACATTTTCTCAACACTAAATTTTACTAAGTTTATCTCTTTTTTAGATAGATAAAAAGCAAATACTAATAGATTCTATAACTATCAGTACTTGCTTTTATTGTCGCTACATTTCAAGGTCGTAATCTTATGAGTCATTAGCTTTTTTAATTATAATTTCTGTATTTATAAAAAAAATTCGGATTCAAAGAAATTAGTATCATCAACTTTAAATGCATGTCTGTTATGATGAGTCAGCAATCTTAAAACTTCTTTCTCATCACGTTTCTTTAATGCCTCAATAATCTGTTCATGCTGCATATACTGTTTATCTGCCGAAATTAAAAAATCCTTTCTCCAACACAGTAAAAACTGAATCTGATCATGCACCTCTCGCAAAAATTTATACAACAAATCATTTTTTGCAATCTTCGCAATCTCCATATGAAAAGCACTGTCAGACTTTAATAAATCTACTATATTATTATTTTTCCCCGCCTCATAACATGCACTACTAAATTTATGCATTTCCTGAAACTCACTGTTATTTCCATAAATAATTGCAAGCTTAGCTGCCAGATTCTCCATATCCGTCCGGACAATTTCCAATTGAAGAATTTTTTCATCATTCCACTTGGCGACAGTCGTATTGCAATTCGGTTTGCTTTCCAAAATACCACTTGCTGCCAACTGTCGTACAGCTTCTCTGACCGGGGTTCTACTGATATTAAATTCACTGGCTAATTTCGACTCCGCTATACTATCTCCCGGTTTTAAATCCCCGTTCAAAATTTGATCCACCAAATAATTATAAACCTGAACCCGTAATTCAGTTGTATTTACCCTACTAATTGCCATTGGTTCTAAGCTCCTCCCATTGTTTACATTGATGTATTTTTGTATACAATTTATATTTTTAGAGTACTATAATTGTGTTTATTTGTCAACTACATTTTTTTCAAAATACTAGGGAGGTTTATTATGCAGGAAAAAGTTTTAAGCAGTAAGAAGAATGGTATGGCAATGATGATTCTCTTCATTTTGTTGTATGTGGCAGCAACAGCACTTGCTATAATCGGTTCCACCTTTTACTGTATTCCAATGGCTGCAGTCGGATTCATCTGGTTATCTTTGGGATGGATTCCATTTCTTGGATTAAAAGTACTGAAGCCTCAGGAAGCTCAGGTTCTTACCTTGTTTGGTAATTATATGGGCACACTGAAGGATGACGGCTTTTATTGGGTAAATCCTTTTTGTACAGCAGTGAATCCGGCAGCGTAAGAAAAACGGGAAATATGTTTCCGACACTATGGATGAGCCGCCGGAACTGGATATCTCATGATTCCTGCTTATTTAAAAAGGCATTCTGCCTGCCGCACAGGATTTTCATAGTAAACAAAGCAGGGAGTACAGATGTTATAACAACAGTGCTGTACTCCCCGCTTTTATCTATTCGTGCGCAAAGGGCAATAACTTTCCGGATACTCTATAGTATTTAATGCTTATAATTGTTAAGCTTATTTTATTCGTTCTTTGTGTTAATTTATCTTTTGTATTTTAGTATTTTCTGTAAAACAGTATATTATTTTCAATTTACTTTCTCTATGTGTATTTTTCTGTTTCGTTTTTCTATTTTGTTTTCTACTGCTTTTTATATTTCATTTTTTCTGAGAGTATTTCTACAGCCATTCTTATGTATGAATGGTTCTGTCAATCACATACACAGCCTCTGCTTTATCGCGGTGATGTCTTTCTCATGTTTGTTCACGTAAAATAAAAGTCTTTCCTGCGTTTCCCATCTCTTTTGTTGTTCTTCCAGCTTTTGTAAAAGATTGGAATGATTCTCTGCTACAACCTGAAGCTTCCAGTCTGTAGTGTTCTCCACATGAAGCCAGAGTTCTTTTACACTTCTTTGCAATTCTGATACTGATGCATCCAATTCACATACATGCTTGTCTACGCTGCGCAAGTTCGCTTCCAGATTCTCAAAGCGCCTCTTGGTTTCGCTTTCGAAGTTGTCAACGCGAGTTTCTAAGCTGTCAAAGCGGCTTTCCAAATTATCGAAGCGGCTTTCCAACTTGTCGAAGCGGCTTTCCAAATTATCGAAACGGCTTTCCAAATTCCCAATCCGTGTCTCAATGGGCACCAACAATCCTGCAATCGCCTGTAGATCTTCTTTCGTCAACATTTCTTTCACCTCCCGTATATTTAAGATAAAAAAAGTATATCAGCAAAATAATGTAAAAACAATACTTGAAGTACATTTTGTTCTGTGCTATAATCACGCCACGCATGATTTGCAGCAACACATTTCAGAACAGGAAAAAAGTCCACTGTCTGGGAATCCCCAAGGCAACGGACTTTAAAGCTTCTACTCACCTAATCTATATTTTCTATTACTTTCATATTCTTACCAACTGTGGAAATTTCACCAACACCCCATCTTTTTATTCCCAAGGTGCCTTTACGACTTCCTTCGCTTCAAACAGGTGCTTCATCCAGTCACCGGCAAGCTGAATCCAGCTCTCACATTCTGCCTGGATTCCATAGCCATTGGGGCATGCTGTTTCTGCAGTGGCAAGTCCCAGACCATGACTGCCCACTGGATAAATATGCAATTCTGCCGGAATATCCAGAGCGTGAAGTGCCTGGAAAAACAGCAGGGAGTTCTCTACCGGTACAGTATCATCCGGTGCTGTATGCCACAGGAAAGTCGACGGGGTATCCTTCGTAACATTATATTCCAGGGACAGGAATCTGCGTTTCTCTTCATCTGCATAATCCTCTCCCAGAACGCTTTCAAAAGAACCCTTATGTGCTTTCTCGCCAGAAGTGATTACCGGATAGCTGAGCATAAGCCCATTGGGGCGAAACTTTTCGGAGTCCATGCCCAAAGCTTCTGCAACAAAGGGCTTGTTCCAGAATACACCAAGGCTTGCCGCCAGATGTCCACCAGCAGAAGAACCCTGGACTACGATCTTCTCTGTATCAATATGCCATTTTTCTGCATTTTCACGGAGCATTGCAACTGCTGTAGCCAGCTGAAGAAGCGCCTCCGGGAAACGTGCCGGAGCAACGCTGTAGCGCAAAATCGCAGCATGATAGCCCATTGCCATAAATCTGACAGCAAGAGCTTCTGCCTCTCTGTCAGAAGTCATCTGATAGCCGCCGCCAGGACAGATCAGCACAACCGATCTCTTTCTCTCCGGCTCGATCTCCGGGGAATTATCCAGGAAATATGTAAATAAATTTGCTTTAAACTCAGAATCTTTCAATTGGATTTCTATTTTTTCGTGAATCATTTCGCGAGCCTCCTGTTGTATATATTTCGTTCATTTTATGATACTAGTGTCAAAAGGTCAAAAAGCTGTTCGTGCTTGCACGATAAGGCTTTTGAACTTGGGACACGCCAAATATGAGAAAGTAGCGATTTACGCAGTAAATCAGCGGATTTCGAATATTTGGAGGATTGCGGGAGCAGCGTAGCTGCGTAGCAATCCGGGTATCAAATGAGTGTCAAAAGACCTTTTGACACTCATATCATTTTATAATGTCAGGAATAACCAGCTTATCCCCTAAAGCATGTTTGGAAAAAAGCTTTCTGTAAGACGTGCGTCACAATTTTGGCGTGCAGTTTGCAATAATGCTTTTTCAAACAGGCTCTAATGCCATAATAATTTTCTTCCTATAAGAAATCAATACCTAAATAAAATTGACACCTGCTATTTCAAACACGCTCTAGTTCCCCATCTTCGTCCTGTCATACATCTCCCTAACTCCGTAGGCGTACAATTATTCATCAGCTTAAACATCCGAAGAAACGCCGACAGGCTGGAAAACCCCGATTTAAATGCCACCTCCGTCACACTCACTCCTGGATCCTGCAGCAACGTTTTTGCAAATTCAATTCTCTTCTGATTCAAATACTTATAAAAAGTAGAATCTGTATACTGCTTAAACAACCTGGAAAAATGATACTTACTGAATCCTGCCTGGGAAGCCACTCCCTCCAGGCTCAAATCTTCCGCAAAATGATTGTTAATATAATCTGTAACCAGGATAAACTTCTCCACATATTCCTTCTGCCTGCTGTTTGCTCCGTTTTCCTTCTGCTGTCCCGCTACAGTATGTGCATTTACACGCTGTCTTCCAACGCATGTAAGAATCTCAAGGAATTTCGAAATAATCATAGTTTCCAGATAGGGAGACTCACCGAAATATTCCTCTTTGATTTCCAGCATAAGCGTTTTTACTTTTTCATAAATCTGCGGATACCCCTCCGGTGTAATCAAAGTAGCCGGGGTTATAATCATAGTAAGCAAGTTCAGCTCCTTGGTAGAAATATTGTTCAGACACGGCTGAAAAATAATCCGCTCTCCGCTTTCCGGAGCAAAAAGCTCATGAAGCATACACGGACCGATAATCAGCACATCCCCCTCACGCAGATTGTATTCCTTTCCACCGCACAGTGCCTTATAGCCATTTACGATTGGCATAAGTACCTCGAAGGAGGTATGCCAGTGCGGTGGGTAATTCTCGTATTCATCATTATAATAGAGACAAACCTGCTCATCTTCCCGGAAATCTACTGTTTCATGTATTCCACTAAGCTTATGTATCATTTCCCCATGCTCCTTCCCTGTATATTCTTATTATAATGCTCCTGAGTTTCACCCTTTTACCAGAGCGTGTTTGAATTTTCCCAACATATATCATTTTCCGACGGTCAGTATCAAATATTGTCATTTAGTTCTCAAATATTGCGTTTTTCAATATGTTTGTATTGTATCAAATGTTGCTTTTTTTATCAATATATAGCCAAATTTA
Organism: Ruminococcus sp. AM42-11; assembly: GCF_003480145.1. Lineage (NCBI taxonomy): Bacteria > Bacillati > Bacillota > Clostridia > Eubacteriales > Oscillospiraceae > Ruminococcus > Ruminococcus sp. AM42-11. The sequence continues at coordinate 18,407 of NZ_QUIO01000043.1, forward strand.
TATTTTAAATCTAAATAAGTATCGTTTATCTTTGTCTATATTGCATAATTTTCTATGTTTTAAATTATATACTTTGACATGTACTTGTTTTTGTACAATTTTAGATAGCAATAATTGATAGTAAACAAACAAGAATTAGAAAGAAAACCCAGGCAATCTCTGCTATAGTAAGAATTACCAAATACGAGATCTAAATTTTTAAAAGGAGGTTCAATATGAACAAGAAACGAGCACTTTCAATATTAATGGCTGCAGCAATGGCAGCTGGAACACTGGTTACATCTGTACCGGTTTATGCTGATGATGTTGAAGAAATCACATGGATGTTCTGGGATGACCTGGAAGCTACGGAAGATCTTATTTCCAAGGGTTACAAAGAAGTCATTGATCGTTTCAACGAAGAGTACGATGGCAAATATCACGTAACTCCGATCACCACCAACCTGGAAGAGTACGATGGCAAGCTGAACGCACTGATCGCAGCCGGACAGACACCGGATGTTTACATCTGCAACCCTGGTCCAAACATGGACGTATATGTAAATGCAGGTGCAGCAGCTGACCTTACCGATATCCTTGAGAATCAGGAAGCTGACTGGTACGCATCCTTTACAGATGGTATTTTCGAAAGAATGACTTATGACGGAAAGATCATGGCAGTTCCTACCAACTTCGCAGCAGCCTGCGTTTACTATAACACCGAGATGTTCGCAGATGCTGGCGTAGAAGTTCCTACCACATACGACGAACTGATCGCTGCATGCCAGAAGCTTCAGGATGCCGGCTACACACCAATCTCCTGCTCCGCTGGTACCGCATGGTGCTTATCCATGATCGCCGGTTATCTGTGTGACCGTCAGGGCGTTGACCTTGCAGCTATCGCAGACCATACCGCTAACTGGACCGATGAGAACTGCATTGAAGCAGGCACTAAGTTAAAAGACCTTTCCCAGTATTTCCAGGCTACAGCAGCTGGAGATTCCAATGACCAGGCTACAGCAGCTTTCTATAACGGCGAAGCAGCTATGCTGGTTCAGGGTTCCTGGGCAATCGCACAGATCAACGGCAACAATCCAGACTTCGAGTCCAAATGTGGTGTCTTCCAGTTCCCTGGAATCGACGGTGCTAACGACCCGAACCGTATGATTGTTAAAACTGATAACCTTCTGATGAGCTCCACAACAGAGCATCAGGACGCAGCTATCGCTCTTATGAAGATGTTCACAGACGAAACAGCTCAGAAATACACAGCAGAAGTCGGCGGCAAGTTCCCAATCATCAAAGACCTTGATATCGACTATGACAAAGCTCCTGCACAGCTGAAATACGTTCAGGATATCATGGCAAAGGCAACTGGTACATTCGGATTCTACAATGAGTCCCTTGCATCTGTAGAAGCTGGTGACTGCTTCGATAACGCAATGGTTGATATCTTCCTTGGCAACCAGACACCTGAAGAAGCATTCCAGACCGTACAGACATTCTATGAGGAGAACGTTTGGGAATAAATCCTCCCTTATAAAAATAAGTTATAAACCCAGGCACATGGCTGCCGCGGAACGGACTAAGGCATGTTCCGCGGCAGTCTTTTTACTAAAAAGGTTATCGCCAGTCAGCGAGCCCACCAAAATCAATACGATACTCATGCAGACAACGGCTTATTCTTTGCTATCATTCGGTTTTCTTTAGTAGTAAAACCGCACACATTTGACGGAAGGAGATATTATGGATAAAATTCTGCGCGACAAAAAAGCCATTTTCGTATTTATCGCCCCGGCGCTGATCATGTTCCTTCTGGTCCTGATCATCCCGACGATACAAATGGTTTACTACTCACTCTGCGATTACGCAGCACTTACACCCCCTGAATTTGTGGGATTAAAAAACTATAAGAAACTGTTTTTCGGTGACGCCACATTCCGTATTGCCCTGAAAAACTCCATCTTTTTCATGATCTTTTCAGCAGTCACACAGCAGATCTTCGGTCTTTTACTTGCTGTTATGCTCACCAACATCCCGAAAGGCCGCAACATTTTCAAGAACATTTATTATCTTCCATGCGTACTTTCCTCAGCAGCACTTGGACTTCTCTGGTCTTTCCTTTTCAATCCGAGAATCGGTATCAACAATCTTCTTGCCAAATTCGGCATTGAAGGACCTCTGTGGCTGATGGACTCTACCGGATTTATTGTACTTCCCATGTGGGTTATCGCATTTGTTGCCCTGTGGCAGTACCTTGGTCAGAACATGATGCTTTATATGGCACAGATCACCGGAATTTCCCGTGACATTTATGAAGCTTCCTATATAGACGGTGCGTCAAAGGTAAAAGCATTCCGCTACATTACCCTTCCGCTGATCAAACCAATGATGATTACTTCCCTTTCCCTGAACTGTATCGGTTCCCTGAAATTCTTCGACCTGGTTTACAACATGACCCAGGGTGGTCCGAACCACAGAACAGAAGTCCTTGCAACTGAGCTTTACGCAGAAGGTTTCAACTATTTCAAATATGGCTACGCCAGCGCCATTTCCGTGGTGCTCCTGGTGCTCTGCCTGCTGGTAACTCTTCTGGTAAAGAAAGTCATCAAAGTCGAAACTTACGAGTCATAAGGAGGTGGGAAAATGAGCAACGTAAAAGTAAAAGCTACAAAAAAGCCGGTAAAACCGGTAATCGTAGTGGTTTATATCCTGCTGGTGATCCTGGCAGTTGTTTATCTGGCACCACTTCTGTGGATGTTATCCGTATCTTTGAAAGATAACGCTGGCGTTATGTCAGCACCATTTTCCCTGCCGGATGTGTTCCATTTCGAAAACTATCAGCAGGCCTGGCAGATGGGAAAACTTGGTACTGCGCTGGTAAACTCTGTTCTGGTCTGCGGTGTCACGCTGATCATCAGCCTGTTCTTCGGCGCTATGGCCGCTTTCGCCATCGCCAGAATGCGCTGGAAATTATCAGAATTTATGCACACCTTCTTCCTCATCGGAATGATGGTTCCAGTACATTGTGTTCTGATTCCTCTTTTTGTAAGATTTGCAAAGCTTGGCCTTACCAACTCACAGGGCGGACTGATGATTCCTTACATCACTTTTTCCCTGCCAATGACCATTTTCCTGCTTACCGGATTTTTCCGCTCCATGCCCGGGGAAATGTTTGAGGCGGCTGCCATTGACGGCTGCGGAATCTATGGCTGCTTTTTCCGGATCGCACTGCCACTTTGCAGAACCGGTTTCTTCGTATCCGGACTGATGACCTTCATCAACAACTGGAACGAGCTGCTTCTCGCCATGGTATTTATTTCCGATCCTATGAAAAAGACACTGCCGGTTACACTAACCTATTTCGTTGGGCCTTACGCAACCAACTATGTGCAGATGTTTGCTGCGATCATTATCGCAATCGCACCTACAGTCGTTGTTTACTCCCTGTTCAGTAACCAGATCGTAGAAGGTCTTACCACAGGTGCAGTCAAGGGATGATACATAACATTGAAACCTTTTCATTTACTAAACTTTGTGACCTGTATTTGTGCAGGTCACAGAGTTTATATACCCCGATTTAACATTGTGTTTTATAGTCACCATGAATTTATGACAACAACAGGAGAAACATTATGAACAGAGAAGAGGCTAGAAAAAAAGCGACCGAACTGGTCAATCAGATGACTTTGGAGGAAAAAGCAAGCCAGCTGCGTTATGACGCTCCGGCGATCAAGCGACTGGGCATCCCGGCTTACAACTGGTGGAACGAAGCTCTCCACGGAGTCGCACGCGCCGGCCAGGCAACTGTTTTCCCACAGGCAATCGGCCTTGGAGCTACTTTTGACACAGAGCTTCTAGAGGAAATCGCAGATGTGACTGCCACTGAAGGCCGCGCCAAATACAATGCTTATTCCCAGGAAGAGGACCGTGATATTTACAAAGGGCTTACTTTCTGGTCCCCAAACGTAAATATTTTTCGCGATCCCAGATGGGGACGAGGACATGAAACCTATGGTGAAGATCCTTATCTTACCAAAGAGCTGGGTGTTTCCTTTGTAAAAGGACTCCAGGGTGATGGAGAAGTTATAAAAGCCGCTGCCTGCGCGAAACACTTTGCAGTCCACTCAGGACCGGAAGCGATCCGCCATGAATTTGACGCCATTGCTACCCCGAAGGATATGGAAGGAACCTACCTGCCGGCTTTTGAAGCCTTGGCAAAAGAAGCAGACGTGGAAGGCTTCATGGGTGCTTACAACCGCACTAACGGCGAACCTTGCTGCGGAAGTCCTACTCTTCAGAAAAAGCTGCGCGGTGACTGGAGCTTCCAGGGATATTTCGTTTCCGACTGCTGGGCGATCAAAGACTTCCATGAGCACCACATGGTAACCAGCACACCCGCTGAATCGGCTGCTCTTGCCTTAAACAACGGCTGCGATCTGAACTGTGGAAACACTTATCTTCATATTTTGAAAGCTTATGAAAAAGGGCTGATTTCAGAAGAAACTATCACAGAATCTGCGATCCGTCTTTTCACAACCAGATATATGCTGGGATTATTTGAAGAAACAGAATATGACAAGATTCCATATTCAGAGGTAGAATCCCCGGAGCATCTGGCACTTTCCAGAAAAGCCGCCGAAGAAAGCTTCGTGCTTCTGAAAAACAACGGAATCCTGCCATTACAGAAAGAGAAGATCAAAACCATTGGAATCGTGGGACCAAATGCAGACAGCCGCGCGGCACTGGTAGGAAACTATCACGGTACCGCATCCCGTTATTGTACCATTCAGGAAGGCATTCAGGATTATCTTAGCGCTGCCGGAAGCGATGTCCGGGTGCTTGCTTCCGTGGGCTGTGATCTTTTCCGCGACCGTACTGAGCATCTGGCACTTACCCAGGACCGACTGGCCGAGGCCAAGATTGTTGCCGCAAACAGTGATGTGGTAATCCTCTGTGTAGGACTTGATGAAACGCTGGAGGGTGAAGAAGGAGATACCGGAAACAGCTATGCTTCCGGTGACAAAGAGACCTTGCAGCTTCCACAGGTTCAGCTGGATCTGATGGAAGCCATGGCTGAATCCGGCAAACCGGTTGTTCTTTGCTTGATGGCAGGAAGTGACATTGATCTTTCTTATGCAGAAGAACATTTTGATGCAGTGATGGTTCTGTGGTACCCAGGTGCTGAAGGTGGAAAAGCCGCCGCAAGAGTACTGTTCGGAGATGTCTCCCCATCCGGCAAATTACCAGTGACCTTCTACAATACCCTGGAAGAGCTTCCGGATTTTACAGATTATGCCATGAAGGGACGTACTTACCGCTATATGGAGAATAAGGCGCAGTTCCCATTTGGATATGGATTGACTTATGGGAAGGTAGTAGTGACAGATGCAGTTGTCAGTGAAAACAGCGCAGCCGACACAAATGGTACAAGTGTTTCCGGCAAGGCAGGTTTCGAAAGCGGCACTAATACCACAGCAGCACCAGTTACAATCCAGGCCACTGTCACCAACCAGGGCGCAATTGATACCCGGGATGTGGTTCAGGTTTACATAAAGAATGCAGATTCTTCTCTGGCCGTTCCAAACCCGGAGCTTGCTGCTTTCACTCCTGTTTTCCTGAAAGCAGGCGAAACAAAAACCGTCACACTTTCCATTGCTCCAAAGGCCTTCACCGTAGTAGATGAAACTGGAGCAAGAACAGAGGACGGCAGCCACTTCCATATTTACGTTGGCTGTACACAGCCGGACAAGAGAAGTATGGAACTTGCAGGTGTGAAACCAGTGGAAATTGAATATAGTAAATAATCTTTATAAGGCGAACTACTATCTTAGTTGTTCGTCTTATATTTTTCCTCCTTTAAAAGCATCGAATATTAAGTAACCGCCATTCATACCTATCTCAAGGTACAAACAGCGGTCACGCAATTCATCTCAGTTTTCACTCAATATTTTCCTGTCCATAATAAGCATTTGCACCATGTTTTCTATAGTAATGCTTATCCTGAAGCTCCTGCGGAGCAGGTTTCACATTCGGATTGATCAGCTCGCAGCGGGAAGCCATCTTGGCAACCTCTTCCAGAACTACTGCATTATGCACTGCCTCGTGCGCATCCTTGCCCCATGTGAAAGGACCATGATTCTTGCAAAGAACAGCCGGAACAGCCTCATAATCTCTCTTCTTGAAATAGTCGGCAATGAGAATACCAGTATTCTTCTCATAAGCTTCCGCAATCTCACTCTTATCCAGATTACGGACGCATGGAACCTCACCGTAAATATAATCAGCATGAGTGGTTCCATAGCATGGAATTGCGCGGCCGGCCTGTGCCCAGCTGGTAGCCCAGGAGGAATGAGTATGTACGATTCCACCGATCTTCGGGAAAGCATTGTACAGAACTACATGGGTCGGAGTATCAGATGATGGGTTATATTTACCTTCTACTTTATTACCTTCCAGGTCTACAACTACCATATCTTCCGGTGTCAGTTTCTCATATTCCACACCACTTGGCTTGATTACGAAAAGACCTTTTTCACGATCAATTCCACTTACATTTCCCCAGGTAAAAGTAACCAGGCCGTATTTCGGCAGGTCCATATTTGCTTTGTAAACTTCTTCTTTTAATTTTTCAAGCATAGCTGTATCCTCCTTTTTACACACGCAAATACGCATTTTATTCTTCAGATGTCTAGTTACATCTCACAAAAAGCTTCCGGTATCTTTCCATTCCCCTTGTCCATCAGAGCTCCTGCATTCTTTACCGCAGACATCATATTAAACATAATATAGCACTTGTGCGGATGTATTTCTACTTGTATCTTATATTTTTTGTATCTGTTTCTATTGTTGTTACTGTTCACTAAAGCATGTTTGAAAAAGGCTTTCTGCAAAATGTTCATCACAATTTGCAAGAGATTGCAGGAATAATTTTTCAAACAGGCTTTGGCAGCATTTCACAAGGTGTTTATAACTATGAAGATCCCGGACGGCAGCTGTGAGAGCGCCACAGGCGCAAAATAGCTGAGCTTCCGCCCTGCCTACTCATACAACGGAATCTCATAGCCCCAGGATTTCCTGATTCCATCCATGATCTCCATCACACGCACAGTCTCATCATGAGGCATTTCCGGGCATTCCTTTTCGCCCTGTGCGATTGCTCTGGCGCAGGCCTCAACCTCATACTCATAGCCTGTAATCTGTGCCGGCGGCAAATAAGCTGCAACCTCCTTATGCTCCTTGTCAAACACTGTGATTTTCTCCGGATTATTAATATTCTGCACCTGAATATAACCTTTGGTTCCAAAAATACTTCCCATTCTGTCAGAAATTTCACGGGCACCACACTGCAAGGTAGCCATACGGTCGCCTTCAAATACCATAGCAATCGTATCCAGCATATCCACACCTTCACGGAAAATAGCAGTTGCCTGTACATTCTTCAACTTATCCCCAAGAACCATGCTTGCGAAATTAATGGTATAAACACCAACATCCAGAAGCGCACCGCCTGCCAGCTCCGGCTTACGGATACGTTCCACCTCACTGATGGCATAGTTCAGATTGGCAGTAACAGCTGTCACTTCACCGATCACACCGCTTGAAATAATATCATCAATCATCTTTCTGGATGGCATATATCTGGTCCAGATTGCCTCTGTGATCAGCAGGTTTTTCTCTTTCGCCAAGCAAAAAGCTTTCTTGCCTGGTCTGCATTTACAGTAAACGCCTTTTCACAAAGCACATTTTTTTCAGCCTCCAGGCACATCTTTGCATGAAGATAATGATGGGAATGAGGGGTTGCAATGTAAACCAGATCCACCTGTGGATCTGCAAGCATTTCCTCATAAGAGCCATAAGCCTTGGAAAAACCATATTTCTCGGCAAAGGCCTGCGCCCGTTCAAAGCTTCTGGCTGCCACTGCGTAATTCTCCACATCCTTCATTCCAGCTACCGTTTTCGCCATCTGAACTGCAATTCCTCCAGCTCCAAGTATTCCAATTTTCATTTATGTAAACCGCCTTTCTAATAAAATCTCCTGCTTCGCTGTTCTCAGCTGACTTTCCCGTATGGAGATGTCGCTAAAGCGATACGGTTATTTCGCTCACATGATATTCATATAGTCTTATCTCATGCAGACATAAACTCTACAATCGCATAAGGTTCGCCATTTTCCGCGGAAAGCGCAACCGTAACCTTTCCCGCTTCCAGCTTCACTGCCGGATAAAAAACGTCTCCAAGCAGTGCCTGCTTCTTATATTCTGCCCTCATCTGGCGGATTTCAAAGCCTTCTGGCAGATAGTCTGCCCCCATGCGGATATACTGGCAATTATTAACATGGTGATGGGTGTCCAGATGATGTTTCTGTATTGCAAAAGGCTCCTGGGCTTCCATCCCTTCCGGAAGGGCAATCTTACGGGGCGCATAATCCATCTCCAGCTTTTCATCCAGTTCGTATCCTCTGGTGTCTTCGTCTGTAAGTCTGGCCGGCAGACCGGTCTCTGTATCAATATTGGTCCAGATACTGTTTGCATAGGATAAAAGCTCTCCATCTTCTGTTTTCAGAGTGAAGTTACGCATTCCAAGAAAGCCTTTGAAGCCATATGGCGCCGTTGATGCCACAACCGTCTCTCCCAATCCCGGATATCGGTTCACCACAATCTGCCAGGATGACAATACCCAGGCTCTCTGGCGTTCCTCCAGCGCCTCCATTCCCTGCCCTATATTCTCAGATTGAAAGGTGCAGCAATCCTGATAATAATTCTGAATTCCAGGAAGAGTCAGGCAACCATCTTCGCCTATTTCACTGTATCTGACACGGCCTTTAAAACTGTAACTCATGTTATGTCAATCTCCATTCTAGAGCCTGTTTAAAAAATCATTCCCGCAATCTGCACGCCCCACTTTGTGGGAGATTTTGCAGAAAGCCTTTTTCAAACACGCTCTATTTTCTTGTCCGCAAATTTTACTTCATTATATAACAAATCCAGCAATAAAGATATGAAAATGTAGATTTTTTTTGTGAAAATCCCCTTGATTCTGCACCCTTTACCATGTACAATAAAGGTATAAATAAAAACAGCAAACGCTTATATATGTCCATAATCTGGTTGGACGTTTCTACCAACTACCCTAATAGTTGTCTATAAGCTGCATGCGAAGAGGTATGTAGGTATGGCATTTTCCGGGTGGTTTTTTTATTGCTGAATCAGCCCGAAATCACATTTTGCATGTTTCCGGCAGTACGTTCTCAGCCGCAAACTATCCCGGAGTTTTACTTTGCCTCGCCTCTGGCAGAAAGGATGGTCTGATATGAAAAAAGATTTGTTTGCTTTGAAAGGTACAATTTGTTACAGCAAGAATCAGAAAAAACTTGTTTTTCATGAAAACTCTTATGTAGTCTGTGAAAACAGTCTCTGTGCTGGTATTTTTTCCCAGCTTCCGGCAGAATATAAGGACATTCCGGTAGAAGACATGGGTGATCGACTGATCATCCCAGGATTCACTGACCTTCATCTGCACGCTCCCCAGTACGCTTACCGCGGAACCGGCATGGATCTGGAGCTGCTGGACTGGCTGAACACCATCACTTTCCCACAGGAAGCCAAGTACGCTGACCTGTCCTATGCGAAAAAGGCTTACTCCATTTTCGTGGATGACTTAAAGCACAGCTTCACCACCAGAGCCTGCATTTTCGCCACCTTACACCGTCCGGCAACGGAGCTTCTCATGGACATGCTGGAGGAAAGCGGCCTGACAACTATGGTTGGAAAAGTAAATATGGATCGCAATGGAGCACCGGAACTTCAGGAGAAAAGTGCACAGGCTTCTGCACAGGATACACGCCAGTGGCTGGAAGAAATCAAGGGACGTTACGACCACACCTACCCGATCCTTACCCCACGTTTTACCCCATCCTGTACGGATGAGCTGATGACCGAGCTGGGAAAAATCCAGCGGGAATACCACATTCCAATTCAGTCTCATCTGTCTGAAAATTTCGGGGAAATTGCATGGGTAAAGGAGCTTTGTCCCACAAGCAGATTTTATGGGGATGCGTATGATATGTTTGGATTGTTTGGAACGAAACCTGCAGCAAATGAAGAAGTCTCCAATCCTGCTTCTGCAAGCAGCAATACATGCCCTACTATCATGGCCCACTGTGTTCATTCCACAGATGAGGAAATCCAGATGATCAAAGACCAGGGTGTTTACATCGCCCATTGCCCGGAATCCAACACCGACATTGCTTCCGGAATCGCTCCCATCCGCCGTTATCTTGACATGGGACTTCACGTAGGTCTTGGAACTGATGTTGCCGGTGGATTTTCCCTTTCCATGTTCCGCGCAATTGCCGATGCCATCCAGGTTTCCAAGCTCCGCTGGCGCCTGATGGACCAGACCCAGGCCCCGGTTACTCTGGAAGAAGCCTTCTACATGGCTACGATCGGTAGTGGTTCCTTCTTCGGAAAAGTCGGCAGCTTCGAAAAAGGCTATGAATTCGACGCCATGATTCTGGACGACAGCAATATCCGTCATCCCCAGGAAATCTCCATCCGTGACAGACTGGAAAGGCTTGTTTATCTGTCCGACGACCGCAATTTGGTTGGGAAATATGTACAGGGACGGAAAGTAATTTAAATTTCAGATTTTCAAAATTACGCTTTGATATTTTCTTAAATAATGGTAATCTAGAGCGTATTTGAAAAAGGCTTTCTGCAAGATGTGCGTCACAATTTGTGGGAAATTTCGCTCGGATGAGGGCGCCGTAGCGGGCTACGGCAACCGAATTCTGGTGAAATCTCCCGCAAAGTGGGGCGTACAGATTGCGGGAATAATTTTTCAAACACGCTCTAGTCAATATGGCGGTTACTTAATATTCGCTGTCCCCAGATACTCCCGTATCCGCGCCTCATTCATATTCTCCCCGATCACGATCACGACTTCCTGGCCTGTGGAAATGGGCTTCAGGGAAAATTCTTTGCGGGTGGCGTTTAGTTCCAGCCAGATATTATCAGTGGATACTTTCTGAGCGGAGCCCGAATTCATTTTTTCGTTTTCGGTTACCGCGGCAGCATTTTCTTCTAATTTCACAAAGCCCTTAATTCGGAAAACATCCCCACATTCCGGATCATCCAGAATCTGATGCGCTGCTTTCTCCAACTGTGTCTCGGAAATCTTCAGCTCCATAAAATACAATGACTGGAACCCTTCTTTCTCATCAAAACACTGTTTCTCGAAATCTTCCATCACATACCCGCTGTTGAAAATCCTCTGAAAATCCTCATCTGTAAACTTTTCCCAATTCTTATTCAGTATCTCATTTTCCGTAAAACGTCGTTTGCATTTCGCGCTTTCCAGTGCGCGATTCAGATGTTTCACAGTTCCACTAATCTCTTCCTCAGATGCCTCCTGGCTCTTGCTCAGAACAATACAACCTGCATCAGCCGCCTCTGAAGCCAGAATATACTCTGCCTGTAGCTGCAGCTTCTCCTCCAGTCTGGCATCCAGAATGGTAATCACATTTCCAATCTGATACCACTTATCCAACGGCTCTTCATAAAGGGCATCGAAAAACTCATCCACATCAAAAATCCCGGAAGGCTCAATGAGAACTCTGTCATATCCGCACATTCCCATTGCGATCAGCTTGGTCTTGAAACGTCTTCTGTGGCAGTCCGCATCACATCCACCTGAAACCATTTCCAGCTCGCAGTTCTCACCTTCCAGATCATGAAGCAGCATCATGTCCACATTCACTGCACCAAAATCATTCTCCAGAATTCCAATATTCTGCCCCTGACTCATCAGCCATGCAGCATATTTCTTTATGAAAGTCGTTTTTCCTGAGCCAAGAAAGCCTGTAATTAAATCAACTTTAACCATTTTTTAATCTTCAACCTCACTTTTCAATATAAAGCTGGCCTGGAACCTGTTGCCGACCGCTTCGAAGTGACTGGCTCCGCCATGTTTTTCGCAAAGTTTTTTCATGGAAAGAATGCCGATTCCTTCCTGTTTGTTTTGCCGTTTTTTTGAGTAAATTTTCCCATTTTCCTGGAATAATATTCCATCAAAAGAATTGTCTACCGTAATCAGAAGCATGTCGTGTTTCTTCTCCGTAGCAACTTCAATAAAGCGTTTTCCCTCATACTGACCGGCGGCAGTCACCGCATTATCCAGGGCATTGCCCAGAATTGTACAAAAATCAGTATCCGGAATAGCAATATCTTTCAGATAGCAGCATACGGAAAACTCGATATTTTTCGCCCTGGCAATACAGCCGTAATGATAAAGGACGCCGTCTGCCGCAGCGTTTCCTGTATATGGAATTGTTACTTTTCCCATCTCTTCCAGTTCCAGATCATCACAATATCCCCGCAAGCCCTCCATATCATTTTTATCAAGAAAACCTTTAATAGCTGCTACCTGATGACGAAAATTATGGCGTGCTTCACGTTCTGCCAGAACCTGCTCCGTGAGCGCATGATAGTAGCCTTTCTGCTGATCGATCTGCCGGTTCAGTTCTTTTTCATTCAGAAAATGCTGCTGATCATAAGACACCGCAAAGCAAATCAGCAATGTGGCGACGCCGATCAGACATTTACTCAACATTTGGGGAAAAGTGGTAGTGTAGACATCCACTCCTTCTGAAAAAATACTGGAAAAAAACATGGCAATAGGAATGAACCATAAGGTCTCCCAATAATTTTGGCATTCAATTTCAAGGAATGGTGTTACTGTATAACGGAGCAGGCTGCTAAGCAGCGGATATAGAAGCGCATACACTACAATTGCAATTGCGCTGGTTTCTGCAATTCCAATCGCATTTCCCTGCATTCCCAAAAGTGAACTGACATAAGCTCCGATTGACAGTGCGATCATGACAATATCTGCCACAATTCCAAATACAAACAAATGCACCTTGGTGTATCCAGGGACAAGCCAGATATTTACAGCAGCCATTACAATACAGAAAGCAATCAGATTTATCTTATAAAACGGCACGTCAATTTCCCGGTAATTTCCCACCCACATGCAGATTCCGAAGTCCACAGCCAGACCAATTGCATAGATTACAGTCAGTCTGATCCTGTCTTTATCTGAGATTTTTTCGTGAAACGGAACAATTCGCAGGATCAGAGTGGGGACATGAGCCAGGATACAGAGAAAACTTACAATTGCGATTATAATTGTATTTTCCATATATTTTTACCTCGTTTTAAAGTCCCCCGAGAGGCGGTCTGCCTCTCCGTTTTTCTTTTCCAGCCTCTTTAATTCCGGCAATATAGTCAGCAGCATTGTAACGAAACAAAGGCTTCCGCCAATTACATTAGATACCGGCTCTGCCAGGAATACCCCGTGAGTTCCCATTTTAAACACGTAGGGAAGCAGGTATGTCAACGGAACTACAATAAAAACTTTTCTCAAAAGCGAGAAGAAAATAGCCTGTTTTTTCTTATTTAAAGACTTGAAAACAGTCTGTCCAATGTATTGCAGATCCATAAAAATAAAGGCTGCAAAGTAGGTTTTCAGTGCCGGAACTGCATCCTTTATCAAGAGCTTATCGGAGCTGAAAATGGCAATCAGATAATCCGGAACAAAGATAATCACGTTCCACATTACTGCTGTATAAACCAGAACCATTACTGCCAGAGTGACCATTGCCTTGCGGACAAGCTTCGGTCTTTTTGCCCCATAATTATAGCTCAGGATAGGTGATGTTCCTTCATTTATAGCATAAATCGGCGTCTCTACCATCTGACGGACACTGGATACGATAGTCATAACAGATATGTAAACATCCCCTCCGGTAACCCCCAGAACATTGTTGCAGCAGATGGTTACCAGGCTGTTTGTCAGCTGCATAATGAAGCCTGCAGTACCAAGACTGACAATGTTTTTTGCATTCTCTTTGCAGCTTTTCAGCTCTGTTTTTTTCAAAAGCCGAGCTTTCATTTCCGCTCTTTTTTCAAGAAAAAGTAGTACATAAGCAGCTGATAGGAACTGGGAAAGAACAGTCGCAATGGCAGCTCCTTTGATTCCGAAACCAAGCACAAAAATGAATAATGGATCCAGGATCAGATTGGCGACTGCACCAATTGCTACAGAAAGCATGCCAGTTGTCGCGTATCCCTGTGCATTGATAAATGGGTTCATTCCTGTGGCGATCATGGATGGAACCGTTCCGATCAGGTAGATCATCATGTAGGGATATGCATAAACCAAAGCATCCTCAGATGCTCCAAAAAGTACCAGCAGAGGTCTTGCCAAAAGCATACCAGCTATCATCAGAATGATCCCGCTTCCGCACACCATAGTAAAGGAAGTGTTCATCACCTCCTGCGCTTTCTGGTTGTCTTTCTTGCCCCTGTTTATGGAAAAACAGGCGCGCCACCACTGCCGAACAGATTGGCGAAGGCAGTGATAATCACGATTAGCGGGAAACATAAGCCGACTGCGCCAAGCGCCGTAGTTCCCACTTCAGGGATTCTGGCTATATAGATTCTGTCTACAATATTATATAAAAGACTGAGTATCTGCGCCACCAGCATGGGGATTGCAGCGCTGAAAATGTTTCTGGTTACCGTGCCATTTTCAAAATCAATTCGTTTCATTTTGTTTCACAACTTTCTTTTTAATTCATATTTTTATAATACTCTTGTTCTGTCAGTACAAATTGTTCCATTTCTTATGGAAATCTGGTAATCTTCGACATTCAGACAGTCCCCATTTTAGAAGGTTGTTTTTATGCAGAATGGGTTACTGCTGCGTAGGGCATCCTGGCCGGAAAGTGTCTTCTAACTCCAGTTTTCCGGTGCCTTTAAGTGTAAAAACTCCTGTCTCATGATATAATTTCTCCTGAAATTGTTTGAACTTTATAGGTTTATTTTGCACATTACGTGGAAAAATGTCAAGAGAAAAGGGACTATAACAGATGAATGTCACTTCATACGCAGCACGCATCTATTACAGTCCCTTATATATTCTCTTGTTACATTAATTTGATCCGCCTATTGCTTTTTCGATGTTTGAAGATCCAGCTTCTACAACTTCCATACCCGATTTATCCCCTTTAAAGCCACTATAAATACGTGAGTAAAACTGCTCCTTTGCAAACCCGACTTCTATAACAATCCAATCCCAGCCTTTCTCCTTATCGTTTCTGCTTTTAATTTTCAGAGTATCACAATTTAAACCGGCCTCCTTTAATACGGCTTCAACACCAGTATTATACGACTTCCAATTATTGCTTTTTACACCGTTTACTGTAACTCCGGAATTTGCTCCACAATAGATACTTTTTTCATTTAACATATCTGAAGTATATGCGTCTGGCAGTTCACTTGTGCTACGACATATCACAACCCAGACACCACAGCCTGAATTTTCTTGTCCTACAGCTTTCTTTGGAATATCCATTCGTCCTTCATTATATGCATTCGTCAATGCCGACTTAATAATTCGCGCATTTTGCATATCCACTGCCCTGCGTGCTTTTTCCAGCTGTCCATTAAAAATCGGGATGAAACAGCAACCAATACCGCAATAATTGCAACTACAATCAATAGTTCCGCTAGTGTAAAACCTTTTTTACTTCGGTATTTCATACAAAATCCCTCCCATAACACAAACAAATATTACATCTTCTTTATTACAATCTTTTTGCTTATGCCTCGTTTTACAAAAACCGTTTTGTAGCTCTTTGCCTTTTTCCTGGGGACGTAGACTTTCATCCTGGATGGAGTGCCTTTGAAGGCATTGGAGCCTACGTATTTGGCTTTCAGGCGGGAGGTGTAGATTCTCATTTCGTTTAACTTTTTGCAGCCATAAAAGCTTTGTTTTCCGATCGCTTTTACTGAGCCGCCAATTTGTACGTAAGAGAGTTTCGTGCACTTATAAAAGGCATAGCTCTTAATCTGGATTACATTGTTTCCTATAATAGCCTTTTTCAGGTATTTATTGCTCTTGAATGCTTTGGAGGCTATTGAGGTTACTTTGTAATTCGCGCCCTTTAGGTTTACGCTGTCTGGAATTGTGACAGTGCTTATTTTTTTCTTTATCGGTTTTATGTACTCTACCGTGTCGGTGGCGGTAATTTTATAATATCCGTTTGTCGCTGGATGTTTCACTGTTGTGCCCACTTTATATCCAGTCGGCGCAGGTGTGTTTGTCGGCGTTGCTGTTGGCACCGGCGTGTTCGTCGGCGTTGCCGTTGGTATTGGCGTGTTTGTCGGTACTGGCGTGTTCGTCGGCGTTGCCGTTGGTATTGGTGTGTTTGTCGGTACTGGCGTGTTCGTCGGCGTTGCCCGTTGGCACCGGCGTAATTCCGTC
>NZ_QUIO01000044.1:0-33964 GCF_003480145.1 Ruminococcus sp. AM42-11
TATTATATTTATTTTTTACATATGTATGCTTTGACTTATCTTTAGATATTCTATCAAATTGATTTTTTCTCATTTTGTCAGTGAAAATAGTAGGATTACAATGCCAATAATCACCTTGAACTTCGATCATCAAATTATAATCCGTTAAATAATTATCAATTGCGTAATATTTTATATTTTTTTCACGCTCAAATTGTATATTTAAATTGGTTAAAATATCATCAGTTATCTGTTGCGGCTTAGATTGTGTTTTCCCAATTGCACCACTTTCAAATTCTTTTAATATGCGTTCTCTGACTTTTTGTTTATAATCAGGTTGTTGGGAATATACTTCTCTAAACCATGATTGTCTACATTCAGTAGAACAAAAATGATTTATTGTACCATTTTCTAATTGAGAAGGTTTAATATAAAATTCACTACCACAATAGTCACATTTTATTAATTTCTGAGTGAATTGTGAATTTAACACACCAACTCTTGTTTTTAACCATTCATTATTACATTGATGAGAACAAAATCTTTGAGTGGATTTTTTATAACATTCAAATTCTGTTCCACAAATTTCACATTTTCTAATCTCATAAGCTTGTTTTCTTTTATATTCAAAGTTACATTTTGAACAACAGAATTGATTCTCTTGTTTGTTTATATGATAGCCTCTACGATAAAATTCTTTTCCGCAATTTGTACAAGAAATTATTGTTCCTGTTTCTTTCAGTTTATATGAACATTCTTTTGAACAGGTTATATGCTTAACTTTTCCATCTAGTAAATTCTGATATCTATCTTTCTTTATCCTAATTTCTTTTCCACATGAATCACAATTATAATTCATATACTTTTCATTACGTTCTTGATTGCATTTTTGGCTACAATATTTAGTTTGTTTTGATTTTAAAACAGTAAATTCCTGTCCACAACTTGGACAAGTCTTCACAATCCATATTCCAGGACGCGATTTAGTTTTAATATTTGGCATATTACCAACTCCTATTTCATATTTTTATTTCTCATATAATGATAAAATTCAATTGCTTCATCTAAATTATCAGACTTAAAAAATCTCCAATTCTCTTTATTTTTATCATTTATATAACTTTCTTTATTGAAACCTAATGAATATAAATATCTCATCAATCTTACAGATGAAACATTATAATATTTATTTTCCATTTAATCCTCATTTCAAATGTGCATTATAATCTTTCCACGGTCTTGGCTTTCCCATAAGCTATTGACCGTTATAGCTACTTGTTGGGATAATGTCCCCACATATTACTATGTGTTTAGGCATAATCACACACCTACGGCATTTAGGGAATCGATAATTTTTTCCTGTGATAAATCACTATAAGCTGCTTTCATAGAAATAAGAGCAGAAGTTGCATCATCAATATTATCAAATTCAGAAACATTCTTTAAAATATTAGCGTTCACACTGGACTGCTTTGCCTTTTCCATACTCTGTCCCAAACGCATGAAATCTGCGGTACTATTCTGGATCTGCAGAGCAGTAGTACCAACGCTTTTAGCCATATCAAAGCTTTCCTTCTGGAATTCTTTTAGCTTACTGATTGGCTCATCGGATACTTTTCGCATTTCTGTAAGAGCAGTATCAAACTCTTTAACTATTTCTAAACCTTGTTTAAAAGTATTCCAAACTTGATTCATTGCCTGGAATGAAGTCAAATACTGAGCAAGGTTTACCATTTTTTCTTTCCAACCTGAGAAGAATTTGCTAAGTCCACTTTCGACAGGTTTTACAGAAGTTCCAAGATTTTTAATCTGTCCATTCAGTGTATTTAATTGAACACTTAAAGTCTGCGCTTCACCGGCACTATCCTTAAATGTACCTTTGAGTGAAACAATTCCATTTTTTTCTGTAAATCCACTAAAGGTAATATCCTGTACATTGGTAAGCTCTCTTAGATAACTTTCCAATTCACCTTTTGCATCTGTGATACTTGCCGGATCAATGATTTTACCAATACTACCAACAGATCCACTTAATCCACTGACTTTCTTCTCAAATTCACTAATGCCCATTTTGCCTTTTGCGACAGCAGTAGCCCATTTATTTATCTGTTCCTCACTAGATTTGAATACATCTCCAATTCCAGCAATGCCACTTTTGTCAGCTTTTATCTTGTCGAAAGCATTGTAAGCACTCTGAATTCGATCGCCATACTTACTAAAATTGTCTGTAATAGTCTTATCAATATCATCAAATCTCTGCTTTGCATTTGTTTCGGCAGTGTTCTGTGGTGTTTTGGCGTTTACTCTTGCCATAATTTTATTTCGTTCTTCTATAGCGGCGTTAGCTTCGGTTGTATTATGTCTAAACGTGTCAAGAGTACGAGCAAAAGCTTCATTGTCTGCCAGTGTCTTATAATCACCAACATAAGACTGATCAGTTACATATTTGGGGGTTTTAATAGAAGTGGAAGATGAAGTACTATTTGCAGACTTCTTAGAAACAGAGCTAACTTTTGCAGAAATAGAAGAGACATTTTTCTCAACAAGTTCTTTTACCTTAACTGCGTCACCGGCAACTTGTTCATATTCAGACATAATCTGTTTTACGTCATCAATTCTAGCTTGCATAACAGTAACTTCTTCGCCACTTGGAAGTGCCTTAGATATAACCGCTTGTCCATCAGCTTCAACTTTTGCCGTATATTTATCTGTCTTTCCATAGGCTTCTTCGAAAATTTGATTTAGTTTTTGAGCATAAGCTTCAGTCTGATCAAAGTTGAGAAAATCTTTTGGATCTAATTTTCCTGCTTTAATATTTTGGTATGCTTTTTCTGCCGATGCGGAAGCGGTCTGTGTCATTCCTTTTGGATTCTGATAAAGTAAATTACCATCCTTAGTCATTGTGGCTGATAATTTTTGCCACTCACCATTAGCAGAACGAATAGAAGCAGAGAATTTTACCATTCCATCATCAAGTTGTCTAATCTGTGGTCCAACAATGTCACTATCTGGATATTTCTTTTTTAATTCTGAAATGCCAGATTCATACATTTTCTGGTAATTCTTACTATAGTATTCTTCTGAAACTGCATTCTTTTTATTTCCAGTTGCTTTCGCAGCTTTACCTAAATCTTCCTTATTGCTTTTTAAAATATTCGCAAGATTCTGTAACTCATCTTTTTTCGCCAACATAGCATCAATCTGAGTCATTAATCCGGAAGTTACCTCAGATCCTAATGTTTCTCTGAGATTCTGAGCAGAGTCTGCAATTTCACTCATACTTGATTTAATTACATCAATAGAAGTTAAATCTAATAATGTAAACTGCTTTGAGTTTCCTGAAACAATACTTTCTGCGCCTTTTCCAATGTTGGTTAATGGTTTTCCAGCACCATTGGCAGACTTCTGTAATTTATCAATCTCTTTAGTGACGTTTTGAATATTTTTTCCTGCATTTGTCAACCCAGAGAAAATATCACCATTAAATTTTACGTTATTAATTTTCTGTAAAGCTTTCGCTGTTTTTTCAAGCTCATCAGCAATACTTTTTAATTGGCTGACTTTACTATCATCAACCTCTATACCAGTTTTTATACTAAAATCTTCATTAGGCATATAAATTCACTTCCTTTCTTACCATTTTAGATATCCAATAAACGTACTCCACGTAAGTTCCTTAATTGGATCTTTCTTTTCACTAATGTATTTCTGCATAAGCATATAAGCAGAAGTTGTTTTTGGAGCAGGTCTTCCCCATTCTGAAAAATTAAATCCTGTTCTCCAATATGGAGTTCCAGGAGCTGGATGTTCAGGACCATCAATGGCTCCACCGTGATAACCTTGTTTAAATATATACTCATAAATGTAGTCATTACCTACTCTATGTCCACCTAATTCATCAGAGCTTAAATTAACATTAATTTCCCCTGATAATGGCTTTACATCATATACATTTAATAGAGATTCAGTTCTTTCATAGTATTCAGGATTGAATGACATATACCAATCTTCAACTGCGAACCTGCTTGCATTTTCAATCTCAGGAGCAGCCTTTTTAGGTATTTCTTCATTTGTTTTCTTTTCTGCAGTCTCAATACTATCAGCTAATTTTCTAAATTTTCTAGCCGCCTTATTGAGATTAGAAGCGTTAATTTTTAATGAAATCATATTTTAACTCCTATTCAAACTGTAAAAAGCTCCATGACCTTTGACAGCCATGGAGCTTAACTAAATGTTCATATTTTATTTTGAAGAAATCGCTTTAACAAGCTTTATAATATCTTCCTTACTAATATCTTTCATCGCTTCAGCAAATACTGGTGCGAGAGAAGTACCAACCTGTTTCAACACATCATTCAGTCTGGTAACCTGGTTCTGAATAAATGCCTGTGTTCCATAATGATTAGTCATAAAATCCTGTGCAGTCATTTCCTCAATAGCTGTAAATTCTTTGACATCATTACCAATTGCTTTAATAAGTTCTACAACAAGTCCGTCTCTGTTAAGATAGTCATAATCTTCGGCCATAGTCTTATTGTCCATATGAATATATGTATAGTTGTTAATAATCGTGTACACATGAAGCACATGTCTAACTGGAGAGCTGACGCTTACAATATCCTTTTTCTCAACATCTTTCCAATATGCGTTTTCAACAATTTTTTCAGCAAGAGTCATTTTTGTATTAATCGGCATATATTCAATTTTTACCATAGATTCAATGTAATCCTGCTTTTCCTGATCGGATTCCTTCTTATTATATGTATTAATAAATTCCTGTACGGTAATATCTTTCATAGTTAATTACTCCTTTTCAAACAATTTTTCCTTTTACTCATAAACAGTAACTTTCCAATAGTTTCCATCGGATGTCCAAATTTCTATACAATCACCATATGGATTATATTTAACTCTGCATACCTGTGGTGATTCACATATTTTCCAATAAACATCCGATGGAATTCTATAGTTACTTCTTGTTAATAGTTCACTAATCTCATAAGAGTACATAATAATTTTTCCAATATTTAATTTTTCATTTCAGAGTATTTTTCACATACATAATCCTTGATTTCCGGTTGAACCCTTCCTTCAATAGCTTTTCTTAGTAAACTGCAATTTCTTGCATAGCGTTTACATGTCTTACACTTATCTTCGAATTTCACCTTATCATCGTCATTATCAAAGATTCCAATATATTCAACAGGATAAATAGTCAGTTCAATTCTTGGATTATCCTTGTCGTAGTAAATTCTCTGAGGGCGGAAGAGTGCTACATTATCATCCTTCCATATTAGCTGTGTTTCTGTGATTGTATCATCTAAGCATTTTTCATAGTTTGCACAATCTTTATCAATTCTATCGAAATAAAAAACAGCATCTATAAAAAAATGCTGTGTATCATTTACCTCTCTGGTCCAATTCTGTTTTTTAACTTCATCCTCGATTATTTTCTTGAATGCTTTTTTATAATCCTTCGCTTCTTTAGTCTCATATACCATTGAAAGTGGTCTACCATTTTTCATTATGGTACGTACAGAAGTATAATGGTTAACTGATGGTGGTATAGGAGAGGTCAGGTATAATTTTTCTGTCATAAATTTCCTTTAATCATGTGATTTTAATTATTTTTACTCGTATAATTAATAGAAACAAAACAAATTTTACTAAGGAGGATTTTGATATGAGAAATTTTAAGGAGCTTAAAGATAATGAGAAAGAAGAAATTGCTAAACAAATTGCATTGCAAATCACAGAACGAAATCACAACCACGATACAAGTAATGTTGCTAATACTTTATTGATGCTTACGATTTAATCATCAATGAATTTCTGCAGCACTAATCTACATTGACTGCATCTAATATAAGCTCTTTACATCTCATTAAAACAATTTGGGCTTGCCTCATAGTGAGTCCTTTTGTTTTTAATAAAGAAATAATTTCAGAAGTTATTTCAAAAAATCGTTTTTATTAATTCCCCAGAAATCATAGAATGTATTTAATTCATATTTATAATTATTTCCTGCAATCCATTTTTCATGTTCTGATTCTGTTCTTTTCTCAAATTCCATATAAAATCATCCTTTTACTCTTTATTTAATCTGTCCAATAAACTGTTTTACTTTATCAAAACCAACCATTGCACCAATACCACTTAAAATTCCAAGTAGCACTGCACAAATAATATTGTTTACATCAAAAGCAATACCATATAACTGGTAATATACAAGTGTTCCTACAGTTCCGATAACAATTGCAACAATAAAAGCAAGTAAATTGGAAGCATATTTTCTATTTGCTTCATCAAGTAATTTTTTAATTGTCTCAACTACAAGTCCTGTTGCAATACTATAAATTGCAAATAACATAATAAAAGTATTTGTATTCATTCATTTCACCTCTTTAACCGGCTGCTTTATTTTCTTCTTCATTATTTAAGTCTAAAGTTACAGATGGAGTCTCTATCGGATTTTCAAACTGTCCCATTTGATGTTCCACACGACTATTTTTCATATAACTTAAAACAGTTGGAATTAATGAGGCAGGAATAGCGACAAGTGCATACATAAAACTTGTGTCACCTGTAATAGTTGCCATATGTTCTGTAAACCATAAAATCTGTATACAAATAGCAATCACAGTCCATAACACCATCTTACTTGTTCTTGGTTTCTTAAACTTAGGAAATCTGCGTTTTGCTTCTCTAAGTTCTTTTCTCATTTCATATTGACGCTTTTGCTGTTTGATCTGCGTCATTTCTTTTTCAAATTCTTTTTCTGTTAAATATTTCATAATGTATCACCTATAATTCGTGATTTTTCCATTTTTCTCTAAGTCTCTTATGATCACTGATAAGGAATGCGAATACAAAGCGTCCTGGATTTCTTTTTGAATCTAAGACTGCCTGTAGTTCTGCATTACCGCGAAAAATATAAGCATTACTCTGAAGAGCATTTTCAAAGAATACACATTTTTCAGGATCATAGTATTTATTCATTACTTCGTTATATTCACGCATAAGCATTTATCCTTTTGATCATATAGAAAGGCGAAAAAATGAGGTAAGAATGATTTTAAAACGCGAACAATGCGAATAGGTCATATTTTTCTTACCTCCTTAATCACTCTTCAAAATTATTTATTAGTAGCTTTATTAACTACTGGTTTTACTGTAGAAACCGGTTTAATCTTTACTGTCTGTTTCTTTTTCTCATCAGCTTTCTCAAAAACTTTGTCATTTTTAAGAACTGGTTCGATATTTTTGATTCCATCCATTACCTCATCAGAATCATCAATTTCGTCATGAACTTTTTTTAATTCTTCATCAGAAATCTGCATGATTTTATCAATATTTCCCTGTACAGATGAGTTAAACGGAATATTCTTAATATTCATCGCAAGAAGTTTTTCTCTAGCTTCTTTTTGAGTAAGTCGTTTACCAAGCCAATCACTAATAATGTAGTAAACATCCTGGCACTCAGCTCTATCAAAGAGAGTTCTCCATCTTGGTTGACGTTCATATTCCCAACAGTACGGACAGTATTCATACTCAGTCTCACACATTAAACATTTTCTTTTCTTAGACATGGTATCTCCTTTCCTTCAATAAATCCCATGGACATATTAGCCCATGGGATTAAGAAAATATCAGTCTTCGTCTGCCTGTACATCATCTTTTGGGAATACCATATAGAACAGACGTTTCTTTCTTGCACAGTAGTCAGACTGAGCATCACCCTTGTAGTCAAATGTGGAATCATTCTTCATAGCAATTGTGGTCTCTGGACTTGGCTGGAAGCTTGGGAATACAATGTAACCAAGACGCAGAACGTCTTTTTCACATGGGTCACAATATAATCCAACGATTGTAAGGCGAACTGTTTTAGGGAATTTATTTGCATGATTCTCAATAATAACAGTGTCTTTACACTTGTACTCATATTTAATAAGCAGCTGTACGATTTCTGCATTGTCCTTTACTTTAGTTGGGAAAGTAATCTTCTTTGCTGCCAACTGGAATTTTGTATTCTCGTCAGCCTCACCATCAGATAAAGTAAAGGATTTACCTGTACCACCATCTTTATAAATTGGTGTTACACTAACAGTACCAGTAACAGGCTCATCTGGAAGATCGAAATCTGCTTTACTTGGATCTACAAGAAGCATTTTTGGAGCTTCTGTTTCACCTGCAGTATCAACCATGATCTTTTTAGATCCAGTTGTACCTGCATAAGCGCCAAGTACAAGGTGAGTATTTGTCAGAGTAACGGCTGCAGCTTTAGCAGTATAAGATCTCTTAATAAGAGCACCATCCTTATCAACAGAGTCTTTTGTATCTGCAGAAATGTCGATAGAAACATCACTGATGTCCGGAAGTCTGTAATAAACTTCTCCAGTGTCTTTATTATCAGCGACAGCATGAAGGGCTGAGTCCCAAATTACACCATCAAGATTAAACATGTGTGTATCCTCCTTTTAAATTTTTGCATAAAAAAAACAGACCTAAGTTTGGTCTGTACTACGTAACCAGTTAAATGACTCTTGTTTAATATTTTTCGTATCCATAAATCCGCTATAAGCTCCTTGTGTGAGAGCAATAGTAGAAGTGTAGATTTGTGAACGCTTAACGGCATCAATGAATTCATATATTCCGCATTCTTTTAACTGATCTTTACTATATTTGAAACCAGGATAAACAAGCATAGCAGAAATCAAATTAACTAATTGTGATTCATACGGCTTATTTGCCTGAGCTTTCATTCTATTTCGGTCTCTTTCGATGACCAGTTTTTTTGCAGTTGCTCCTTTTATAATCTTAGTTCCTGTATAAGTCATACCATTAATACGTCTTATATAAGAAACAATATGATGATAAATAAAGGAATCAATTGCAAAATCAAGTTCTTCATTATAAAGAACTGTTTCGCCTGTCTCATTTTTTGTAGCCAAGCGGAATTTGCTAAAATCTAAATCTCCAAATAAAATTCCTGTTTTGTCTGGTGTTAAGCTTGTGGCAAAAACACAGAAAAAATCAAATTCACTAATCTTATTCCAATCTTGCCCATTATCCCAAAGCATTACCTTAAAATCTGACGGTGTACCACATAACAAGCCTATCATCTGATAATATTCCTGCTCACCAAAATTAATAATATCCTGCATAGTCGGTTGCGAAATTGTTATATAACTGTTCAGTCTATATGGTTCTCTAAATAGAAGTTTGCACTCATCATATTTAAAGACTGATTCATCAAACTCTAACTTGTCCATGGCTGTTTATTAATAACCTGTCGCTTTCCATTTCGAATACCGGTGATATTATTTGTGGTTTCCTGTTCAAGAACAATAGTTCGGATGATATAATTTGAATCTGTAAAAGATTCCTTGTCGCTTACAATATTGCAATGTGCACCAAAAATATTAGACCAATTAAATCTGTCACGAATAATTGAGCCAATAAGATCGTGTCGTGTAATTCCTGTAAGTGGATCAATTGCATCACGTACATCTACCATTACTAAAAAAGTAACATTCATATAACACATGATTTGGTTGTACTTTGGAATGTCTGTGAATTCAGTTTTAAAACAAAGATGATGTCTAACTTTATCTTGTGTATTAGGTAAATAGAAGTGAGGATGGATATTTCCCTCTTCTCCATAATACATAGTCCAGTCGCCATCGTAGTTGATAGTTCCGTCCGGATTAAAAAGTTCAGTATCTTCTAGGTCTAAATTGTGAAATGCATACAAGAGTTCTGGAGATTTTAGTAAGGCTTTTTTAACCTTTTCTTTTAGATAAATATTATTATCATCAGGAACGCTCGTTAATGCTGTAAGCTTTGCAAGAAGTTCCTGCTTTGTTTGAAGCTTATCCATTTATGAGCCTCCCTTATAATACAGATGAAATTTGAAGTTGAATTTCTCCAACAATATTTCTTCCATCTTTATTTATAGAGCATTTAATTACAAGAATTTTCGTTAAATACTCTTTATTGTCTGCTATTTTAATTTTAATTTTGTTGCTTTCTTTTTGCTCTAACCAGGTGATTAAATCAGTATTATCCGTGACTTCGATTTCATCTGGGTCTTCATGTCTGTTATTTTTTACATAACATGACCAGCTACTTTTTGCTAAATAAGGGACAAATTCATCTGTGATTTCGTTACCCTGTATATTAAAGAATTTTGCAGTAATTAGTTTATAACTACCACCAATCTTAATTTTATTGGCATTACATAATAAATCACAATGAGTAGTATCCATTTTTGTTTCAGTGTCTGTATGGAATGGAGTGTCAGTAGGGACTTCATTGTCATATAAATCTGCATACATAGCAAAAATGTCGCCTTGAGCAACTTCAACATCATCTCTACCATCTGTATAAGGATCAAATTTATCCTGTGCAAAAGTAAGTCTCTTCAGTCCAAATAAAGGAGCTGTTTCAACTTTACTTATCTGGAATACATTTGGTTTTTCTACAGGTGCAGAAATGATTATACGCATATTTTTATTGTCTTCTTCTACATAGTAGATATCTTCAGTAATTGGATTCAACGGAACGATTGCCTTAAACTGGCTCTCGGTGGAAGTAGAGTAATAATCCGTCCAAAGGCCGGAATTATAAGAACTCTGTGTCCTAGTCACTCCCCAAATTTTCCGTTTATACCGTTTACCATTTTTCTTTACAATAAAATGAAACCAATAATCACATGGAAGAATATTGTATTTGACAAACTGATTACCTATTTCTTTTGTACAGATAAGCCATCTATGATAAATACCTTGATCATCAGCTATATCAATATATAATCCTACAAAGTCTTCATTAGAGTATTTTCGTCTGTAATCTGTTTCAAAATAATAGAGTTCATCAGTTGGTTCGAATTGTGTCTTCTGACTTGGTTTAAATTGTAGATAATACTCAACTTGATCTTTATCCAGTGAGCTATAAGATTTGACAATAAATTTTGCATCAATGCGAGTTTTGGTTGTATGTGGTCCATGAGTAATATTTCTATTCATAGTAGGAGAGTCATCATGATAATAATCATAGATATAACAAACCCTTGATGCGATAGAATTATTCCATGTCGCTTCCATAGCATCATCAGATTGTTTTTTAATCTGTTGACCAATCGTTCCAATATTCGCATATAATTGCTGCATCTCTCTAAAGGTAGGCATAATCAGTCCTCCTTTATTTTAAGCACTGCAACACCGGCATCTAAAATGAGTTTTCTATAATCCTCAAATTTAGAATCTGGTTTATTGTATGTAACTCTGGCAGCTTCTAATAATTCAATAATTGGTACCAACTCAATGGGATAGAAGAGTAGACTATTTAACCCATCTAAATCATATTGAATATTCTGGAATATTTCATTTACATCTTTACCTGGGTATTTATTTGAAGTATTTGGATCTGCACATTGTAATAAGAAAAAAATAGAACCTCGTAAGGTCTTCTTAATTTCCGACATTTGCATGTCACTGAATTTGCCGTAACGGTGTTTCGTCATGACGTTTCACCTCCGGAGATATAACTATTGTTTATATATCCATCATCACGGATAAATTTTCGAAGGTTACGCTCTAAAGATTCGAGTCGTTCTATATTCGTCTTATAGTTAGCTTGGATGTTCTTTTCTTCCTTACTACCAATAATTCTTGCAGTATTAATCGCATTATCAACCTGTGGCTTTAACCAACCGATTACCATATATTGAGCAAAAATATTTATTACAAAATCATCATCTGATTCCTGATCTGATGGATTATTGAGAGAGTATGTCAACTCTAGTAATCTATCATCCAATTTTAACTGAGAAAATTTCTTCTTAATATATGGCTTCGATGCAGCGTCATGTAACCATGAACGCATACGATCATATGCGAAATCTTGCGGTAATTTATAGAAATTTGGATCATCCATTAGATTATAAAATCTATTAAATATTTCATCGTAGGTCATATAGCACCTCCGATCTTATTAATTACATTTTCAGATCAAAACGAGTACCACAAACTTTGTCAATGATTTTCGCTTTGTTCCACTGTTCAAATGTACCGTTTTCCATCTGTGTAGCATAAGTAGTGATAATTCTATTTTTAGCTGTAATTGGAAGCTGAATAAATGCTTTTTCAAAGTCACGATATGGAAGGTTCATTACTTTCTCAATATCTTTTTCATTAAACATATTTTCATAAACTTCCTTTACTTCAAACCAGTGCTCGTCATTTATAAGATTTTCATCCTCAATAATAATATCTGGATCAAATATAGAACCTTTATGCTGAAGCATTGCAGCTTTTAAATCCTGATATTCAATATTTCGTCTATCACCAGCACCATTAAACGCATATGTCATGTGTGTATGATCACCTGTAAACAAGAGCACACCAGCAAAAAGTGACCTACATGGAATCATTTCCTCTGGTCTATAATCTGCATCTGTTTTTACTACTTTTTTAGGTTCTTTTACCTCTACTTTTTCAGGTTCATCCTGAACCGTAATATAATTGGCTCTTACCATTTCAATTGCTTCGTCAGAAAGTGGAGTCATATGATTTTTCACAGGAACTTCGTTTTCCTTTAATAACGCTACAACATCTGAACTTGGTACACCAATTTCTTTTGCAAGCTCAAAAACTTTCATAGTTATTTTTCCTTTCATTCATAAAAATAGGAGTGTAGTAAACAACCACACTCCTAAATATTTTTATATTAGACGAAATTACGCCTCAAGAGTCCATGTACCAAAACGTACATTAGTCATTGTCTCAAGACCCATGCAAGTTCTAATACGGTAATCTTTTGTCTCATCACCAGTCTCGCCCATTTCGTTTCTTTCAAATGTTGCATCAGAACCTTCATAAACGAACTTAACGAACTTATCAATATTATTAGGCATAATCAGAAGTTTCTTATCATCTTCCAGATAGTGCTCAACATCATTGTAAGCAAATGCCTGTGGAATCTCTACAATTTCTGTTCCTTCGAATGATCCAAGACGACCCATTCTATAGATATCAGATTTTGCTTCATTAGAAATCCACTGTACACTACCGAAGTTCTGAAGTTCTCCAAGAGCTACCTCAGTACCCATAATTACTGCCTTAGAACCGGTAGCAAGCTGTACATCAGAGATAAGTCTTTTCAGTTTAGCTCTATTTTCAGCTTTAGCTTCACCTTTGATATTCCATTTTGTAGGAACTGGAAGCTGCTGAGATGCAGACATAACAGCATCATGAAGCATTGTATTTACATAACGATCAAATGCTTCTGTAATTTTATTAATCAGCTCATTCCAGTCTTCAACACCCTGCATAAACCTAAGAAGGCTCATGTATACGCCTAATCCAAAGTAGCTTGTACTAACTGTGCGAGTCTGTCCTGCGCCAAGTCTCTGACGTTCAATTGCGTGCTGTCCACCAGAAAGTTTTGCTACAGTAAGAATACAATCATCTTTAATGTAGAAACTGTTTTTCTCTCCGATTGTTGTATTCTTAAAATCAACATATTTTCTAAAGAATGGATCTGCTGACCAACCTGTTACCAATGTGTCATCAATTGTGTCCTCGATAATCTCGAATAACGCTTCTCTTACTGCAGTTCTTCCTAAAGCACGTTTAATCTGAATATCAGTTGCGTCCTCGGAAAGTCCTGCAATTTCTCTAAATTTTGTTCTAATTACAGTATTGGCATCTGCTACAGACTGGTTCTGAAGTGTGCCATTATATGTATCAATACAAATTTTTGTAAAAGTTTTAATATCTTTTGCGTCTTTAAATTTTCTTGATTTAAATCAGTATATTCAGCAAATAATAATTTTCTCATTATGATATATCCTCCTTTCTATTAGGCTTCAACAGCAGCATTTCTCTTAACGAATACTGCATATTCACCGTTTGGCCACTGCTTGTAGATATAGCCAACAAAACCATGTGTCACAGTTGTTTTATTTGGATCTTCTGCAGCAGTTGTTAATTTGAAACCAGTTCCATCAACAACAACATATTTTCCAACCTCAACCTCTGTTTCGTCCTTGAAAGCTTCTTTAGAAAGGCTAAATCTGTCTGTTTCGAATGTTTCAAATGCACGAATTCTTTCTCCCTGACCAATAAAATACTGGGATTCTTCCTGCATTCTCTTCGTGTACTCTTCGTAGATTTTTACATCATTTGCAAGGATTACGATTTTATCTGTAATCTTTGGTGCTTCTACTTTAAATACATCGTCCTCTACATAATTTTCTGGCTTCAGAACAGATACAGAGCCATTTTCCATCTCTGCATCTTCATTAACCATTGTGTAAAATGCACTTGGAATATCAGTTGCATGCATTAATGTGGCATGAAATACGCCATGTTTGTCGTATAAATATTTTTCGAAATTAGATGCCATTTCGGTTTCCTCCTTTAATATTTTTAGGCAATAAAAAAGAACCTCCACTATAGAAGGTTCTGAATGATTTTAAATTCGTTTCCAATGAAGAACTGTTCCGTTATCTAAATGACCAGTATATTTAATACGTCCAGATAAATAACTACTTACACATCCACCATATTTTTTATCCGCTGCATCCATAGAATTAAATATTTCACCTGTTTCAATACATTTAACAGGAGTTCGATTAAATCCGTTTGGATTATTTTCATTTCGCTGTTTGTTTTTTTCGTAACCGAGAGCAAGCGATTGTTTTTTTAGATCTTTATAATCCATATTAAGATATCCTGATTCACAAGCAGTTTTTAAATACCTGCTTACAGTGGTGTTTGATATTTCAAGCTTTTCGGCTATTTCAACAAAACTTCGCATTCCTTGTTTAACTAAGTCACAAACTGAAATAAATATAGATTTTTCTGCAACGACACGGCATAAAGAAAAGTTTATTTTTGATAAATTTAAGATTTGAGCCACTTCAGAAATTAAAATATGTTCTTTTATATAATCATATCTATTTTCTATATTAACATAATTGCAATTAACTCGAATTACTTTTATATTATGTAATTTTGCTAATACGTCTTTCTTATCATCAATTTGTTTTCCAGCAATATCTTGTTTACCATTGAGAGTAAAATTCCCATGTCCAAGTCCGCCATCCATTTCAACAATATATTCTTTATTATTCACTTTAAAATAAAAATCATATCTATATGGATGTGCCCAATCTGGATTATATTGATGTATATAATCAACTTTAAGTTGGTTTAATATTGACTTCATGAATTTTTCTGCATAACTAAACCCATCACTACAATATTTACATTGTAACCCATGTTTATGTACCTCGTTTCCAGATTTATATATTTCATTACCACAAACAGGACATATAAAATATATTTTCTTATTTGTATTCGTTTTATACCTATAAGCATCCTCTGGATCTTTAAGTAATGGTATTAACTCCGGATTTGTTGTTGCCATGTCATTTATGCCAGGAATTACATCAGTATATAAATTACAAAAACATTTTGGACAATTTAAATGTTCTTTTTCTGGCATTATATTTTTAGGTTTTTTCTCAAATTCATATCCACAGCTGTGTCTAATTTTAATAAAATCAGAAGCACTTATATATTGAGAAATAAGTGTATACTCATTTTTATCAAACTTGTTATAAAACTTTTCTTGAAATTCTTCATTAGTTAATATAGTACCCATAAAATAAACCTCTCTTTCAATTAAAAAAGAACCCTAAAAGTTCTTTTTATTTTTTTACTTCTGTATTTTTACAAGAAGTATTCTCAATATTTTCGAACTTAGGATTCTTCCTATTCTTAACATACTTGTGTTCCGTTTTAGGACGTTTGTTAAGATAATCAATCAACTCATCTGTATATAAGAACATCCAAAATTCTCTATTGGTAGATGGATTGACTGATCGTGCAATATATCTTTGATGTGCATTCTCCATAAGCTCCTTTCTAAGAGTAGGAGAGTAGCAATAAAATACATCACTCATAAATAAATACCTCGTTCAACTATAAAATTTTTTCTATATTCAGTTGTTATAATTTACTTCTAAATTATTTTCTAAGAGATTTAAAATAATCTCCATAAGGTGAATTCTCATTATCAGCTTCTGGTTTTTCAGAACCAACACCGAATGTCATTCCACCGTTAAATTTCTTTTTGGATTTTGTTTCAGAAGTGTGTGCAGAAAAAGTACCTGCATTAGATGTGATAAAGTCAGCAAAAATAACTTTCGCTTCTTTTTCAAGATCAACAAGACTGTACTGGTCCATGTTCTCAACAAGAGTCTTGAACTCATCTGTGTCTCTCAGATCATTGTATTTCTCCGCATTAAGAATTTCTTCTCTCTGTGTATGAAGTTTTGCAAATTCTGCATTTTCTTTGTATTCAACAAGAGATGCATAATTACTTCTCATCGCTTCAACTTCATCCAATTCCTCTTTGGTAAGATATGTAGCGTATACTTCTACACGATCACCGGTAAGAGAGAAGTTATCTCCATCCTGGGAATATGTCTGCTTGTAAGCAATACCTGTCCAATAATCAGACATAATCAGATAGTTCTCATAAACTTTAACGGAATACCAGCAGTTATCTGATTCACCATACTGAGTATTTACCAGATCAGATAATGCCCAAATTTTCTCATCAAGGGCAATTTCAAAGTTTGCGGATTTCTCATCAACGGTAATAGAGTATTTCTTCTTCTTTTTACCATCTGTTCCGCAAGCCTCTTCCTCAACTGGATTTTCTTCAGACCCATCAGATGTTGTAACAGGCTCATCTTCGGATACCAGATTTTCTTCCTGGGTTTCGCCAGCTCCCTCTTCATTTACTGGTTCTTCTACAGGATCAGCGTCACCATTACCTTCGTCTGCATTTTCATCAGAAGTAGGTTCTGGATCAGAGTTACCATCAGTTGTACCTGCATCACCGGTTCCATCATCAGAAGCTGCGCCACCGTCATCATCAAATGTTTCTGTAAATTTCTGTTCAAGCTCTTCGTCAGATAATCCCTCGTAATCAAAGGTAATATCCTCGGCTGTTACATTATATTTCTTAAGTAATTCTTCAAATTTCACCAGATCATTTCCTCCTTTCTGATTAATTTGTGTATTATTATTGAAACAAACCTTTTCTAACTTGGATTCAATGTTAGAAAGTCTAGTCTGTAAATCAATCAAAACTGAATTATGTGCTTCACTAAAATCAACAATATCTGCTCTGGAACCTTCCATTCCTTCTGCAATTTCCTGTTTTTCTCCATTAACATCACGAGAACCCAAGAATGTTGAAGCATTTAAATAAAAATCATCTAAATCAAGAACTTTTTCTTTTGCATCATAAGATAATTCTTCAATGACAAGCTCACAACTATTTTTAGTACCGTTTTTTTCTTCAAGTATAGAAGTAGTGCGAGTGTAGTCTTCAGCAATATAAGCATAAGCACATACAAAGTCTTTATCTAATTTATCATCATGTTCCCAAAATGCTGGTTCAGAAGAGAATGATCCAACTTGAGATTCAATATATACTGTTTCATCTTCACCAGTTTCTTCGTTTCTGACAGTTTTCATTTCGTGACCTTCGAAATCCCAGGAACCATCGTCAAGCTGATGAATAGCTGCGAGTACCGGTCTGTCTGGGATTGTTTTCATTGCACGTTCTGCAGCTTCTTTAGAAACACGAGATTTATTTCGATTTACTCCAGTATGGAAAATTTTAATTTTAACTTTTTTCATACCACGATGATTTTCATCAACAGAATCTTCCGATTCAAAAGTAGTAGGAACTTTTACTGCAAGTTTATATCCTGTTTCATTTGAACTGAATTTTGCAAATTTCTGTTCCTCACAAAATTTGACTAAATCATCAATGGTGAGTAGTGTTTTGTTTCGCATATTTGGTATTTACCTCCTTTCTGAAAATTTCTATATAATAGCCCTTAGAAAAGAGGACTAAACACACATAATATTTGTGAATTTTACTTTAGATATATCAATGTCATTTTCAGCAAAATTCATCTTATTGTTATTTACAAACATATAAAAATGAGCAGGTGTCTGAACCTCTATATAACCTAGAGTGATCAACTGCTCACGAACTTCTTTATCATATGTAAAAATAAATTTTTTATCTTTCATTATTTATCACTCATTTCCACGTTCTTTGGATTTACTACCAGAGTCGGTTAGATCATCAGAATCTTTACTTGGGGCACCGCCATTGATTGGGTCTGTATCTGTAGTAGAAGTATCACCAGATTGCGTATAACTTGTACTAAGTGGATTGCTCATCAAATCAACAAGTCCTAAATCACGCTCAAGCTTAAGCATAGACATTTGCTCAAGAAGTGTATTTCCATCAAGGACACCAACTGACATTCTTGGTAATCCATTCTGGGCAGATTCAATAAGTTCTTTACGTTTTGCTTTTCTTGTATAAGGACAAACACCATCTATGTACTTAAAGTATCCATGTCCAGTTCCAACAACATAGTTAAAATATAAATTTAGATATCTCTGCACTTGAGGTAATAATGTACTTTGACCATATTTCATATCTGCAATAATCTGTGCTTCATAAATTGTTGTTCCAGATTTATCTGAGTCAAGAATTACACCACCAATATGTTTGAAAATATTAGATATTGAATTGGAAACCATATCTGTATCATCTGTATTATTCAGATCTTTGAATTCAATTGTGTCAATTTCCATAGGAGAGAGCACAACATTAACACATGGCGGAACATTAGCTGCAAGTTTGTTATAATATTTTAATGCGGTATCCGGATCAATCTCAAAATCGTCCGGATCAGAAGTACCACTTAATGGTTTTAGTCTAGCTACAAGAAGTTTATAAGCACTAAGTTCGTCCTTAACGGCCTGAATCTCTAACAGATCAATATTATTTATAATCGTCTGAAATAAACTCGCTAGTGGACTGTAATCCATAGTCGGATCATCACTATTTACCTTAAAACAAACTTGTCTTTCAGGTTCAAGTTCCTGCCATCTTAATGTAGAATCTTTCTGATATGCTTCATATTTAGACTTAAATTCAGAATCCCAATATTCAAGATATGCTTCATGTGATCTGAAATAAGAAAAGTCAAATGCAAATCTGAATACACCTGCTTCAACAGAAGATACTCTACAATAATCTCCATCAAGAATCTGATAGAAACAAGTTCCACCTTCCTGATCAGAATCATCATAAACATATGCGTACACAGAGTCTTCACGCCAAGCTACAAGAAGTAGTTTTACAAGTTCACTGGCAAAATCCATGCGTTGCCAACGAATCATAGTCTCATACCAAGTATTAGTACGTTCCTCTGGAGTCATTTCCTGCGTAGGATCATCCAATGGGATAATATTGAACGCATCTCCACAAATCATAGTCGCATAGTGTAAACAGATACGTCTGTACTCATAGCAAAGTCTGTACAGATACCGGCTTAAATTCCTTAACTGAGACTCGTATGATTTTGGTGATTTCATATAAGTACGAAGTGTTTCCCTGGAATATGTCTGGAAAGTACGCGATTCAGTTTTTGACAAATCGGTAAGCTGCAATGCGTCTATCATAGCCTTTGTGGTTTTTGCCATTTCAAGCACACGTTCATGTTTCGTAAGTGTTGTTGACATTTCAGCTACAGTTTTCTTCCCTTTTGGTGTATCAATAGTTGGAACAGTGGCTGATTTGTTTAATAGTAATTTATCAACTTTGTCCAGTTTCTTTGTTTGATTTCTAGTTATGGTTGATTTTGTATTGACTGTTTTAGTTATTTTAGGAGCTACCTTTGACTTCGAAGTAGAAGTTGAGGCAGCTGTATTAACGGTTTTATTTGAAATAGGTGTACCGTCCTGCACCTTTGGCTTATTTTTACTACCTTTGGGTCTACCCATTGGTACACCTTCCTTTCTATTTATTGTTTTTGATTTTGATTAGTTGGAATTTATTTTAAGAAGTAAGAAGTGGGAGAGTAGTGGGTGTTGATGTGGTTAGAATGGATTGGTTATTAATCGAAATAAGAATGACGCTTCGCTGTACGGATTGGTAAGATGTCAGCGAGGTTTGAAGTTGACTTTTTCTTTTTACCTGTAATACTTTTTCTTCGTTCTTGCATAAGAGCATAAGATATTAGACAGGCTGTATACGAACGGTCATCATGCATTTTATTAGCTTTTTCTGGTGAAAGCTCAAATGAGTCCTTTCCGGATTCACGTTTCTTACGAACCATATTAACAAGTTCTTCTTTTAATGCATCAATATTAGTAAGAGCAAGCTTATCTGCCCAGTCAAGTTTTACAATTTTAGTCTTTACCGATTGAACTTTAGAAAGTTCTTCTCGAAGCTGTTTTTCAAACTCTTCCTCATTAAGTTTTTGCTTCTTTAATTCAGAAATAATTCTAGTTTTTTCTTTCTTTAAAAGTTTTTCATCTATATCAAACATAGATAGATAATCTTTATTATCATAAGAGGCAGTAAAACTAATTTTATCCTGGTTCATAAGTTCAATCATTGCTTCATACATTTCTGATTTATATGCAGCTGGTGCCATTAAATGTAATTTATTCACAGCGTTTGGAAATTTCTTCACATATTCAGCTGAATACTCTTTATCAATTAGACCTCTATGAATAATTCCTTTATCATCTACCCAATCTTCCATAAGATAATCCGCTATATTAACACCTGCTCCACCAGAACCAGCATCAATATAAACACCTACAATATTATCATAATTATCTGCACCACCATTGTAATCAAGAATAAGCTGTTTTAAATATTTAACTTGATCTGGTGTTTGCATTGGTGATTTAATTTTCTTTCCGACATCTATAAGATTTACACAGTTTACAATTCGCATTCTTTTGTCAATAGTACCATCAACTTGTTCAAAGTCGTAAATTTCTCCAACAGTAATAACACTATTGTCTCTGCTTCTAGCCGGATCAAAGCCTATGGCAAAACGTTTGTTCCCTGTATCATTGTATAGAAGTGGTTTTCTTACTTCCTCATTTCTCGTAATAACACCACGTTTGATAATTGCATCACTACCTGCCTGGGTACTAAAAATGCAATAGTATTCACGCAATGCTTTTTCTGGATTTGTTCTCATCGCTGCCTCTATAGTAGATTTACTATAAAGTGGAGCAATTAACTTTCCATGTTTTGTTGGCTTTAATACTATTTCGCAATCAATTTGTGCAACGAAATAATCAGTGTCCCCCATAATCATTCGTTTTGAGAAATCTCTATATAGCTTATAAAATTCTGTATCAACACTGGATGCAGAACTGATATAAAACAGCTGATTTTGTACAGGAGATGGGATTGCACGAAGTCTATTAATATCAATAGAATTACCATCTCTATCCTTACCGGTAGCAAAACCTTTATTTACAATAACAAATGCAGCGTATGTATGCATCATATCAGCATCAAGGAAACCGCACTCATCAAAACAGCAAAAATTGCTCCGGGCACCTCTTTTCTTATCAACATTACTATTTAATGTCTTTGTCATTGAACCATTATAAAGTGAATAAGAGAATCCATCAGATGAATGACTAAATCCGTCTCCTGCAGCATTTTTTATTTCAACTTCATTTTTAAAAATATATCCAGTAGATCCCATCATACTTTCAATATTGTCATTAGCCAATTTTTCAAGAGTAGTAAATGTCTGTTCTGCCTGTGAACCAGAACCACTTGCTATATAACTCCAGTAATTAGTAAAAAGCATATCCTTAGACATAATTACAATATCAGTTATTGTGCTTTTTCCAAAACCACGGCTACATACAAGTAACACATTTGGGCACATCCATGCTCTTTGAACTATGTATGCCTGTGCATCTAGTAATTCTATATTAAAAAAATCATCTATAAATTTTACTGGATTAGCCTGATAATATTTTTGGATTTCTGCTAAAGATATAAGAGATTCTATTTTACGTTGTGATAGAGCGTATGTACCACGTTTTACATAAACATCATATTTATAATTATTATCAAAAATATCATTAAGATATTGCTTTTTTATTCCAGATACTTGTTTTAATTTATATTTACTATAATCAATTTGTGAGGTTATCTGATTGATTGTTTTCTCCGCTTTCGGATTGATCATCATCGCTGTCAACCTCCTGTTCGCCTAATTCATCTGCGGAGAAATAGGCATATAAATTATCCAAATCAACTAAATTATTTTGATCAAGTAACCCATTTTCCTTAAGTACATCTTTTAAATCAATATTTTCTCTTAGTAAGATCCTAGAAATTTCTTTGTAATGTTTACAATCTTCCTGTGATTTTCGGACCATAACACGTTGTTCTGCAACAATATCAGACCATTCTGATTCATCTAAATGAAGCTGCTTCATAATAGAAGCATCACTCATTTCCATAACCTGTTGCATACCTTTACATGTCCAAATATCAAAACCATTTACTTCACCTTCACGAAGATTAAGATCTTTTATTTTTTTAATCTTACCAGTCCAGGTATTTTCGCCTTTCTTTGCATTTTTATTATTTCTTAGAGAAATACAGCTCTCTGCTGCAAGACTTGTTATAACAGAAGATACTTTACTTTTACTATCCTGAAGAGATTTAATGGTTGCTGAATTTTTCTCAATATTATCAATATCAACCATGGCTTTTGAAATTGCGTTATCAAGTTTAGACTGTTGCAGAAACCCTCTTACAATAGAAATACATGAAGCATTTCTCATCATATCATCATTTCCATCGCCACCAGCATCTATAAGACCAATTAACTGTGCATATAAAAATGGTTGGTCAGTAACTTCTTCAAATTCAAACGGATCGTATCCTAAAAGTCTAATAACATCTTTTTTATTTTTGTGAAAATCTTGCAATGTTTCAGGACTCATTTTGTTTAATATGTCATTATTTGAACTATGCTCTTCCTTAATTTTAACATTCTCGTTATCTTCATCTGAGTCCCTATATGTAAGAGTGTAATATTGTGGCATAGCAATATTTTTCACATAAGAATCAAATGGAGTTTCACGAGTTTTACCAGAATGTAAATTTTCAGACTCAGTAACACTAGAATCCCAAACTTCTTTTAAGAACGGTTTATTAAGATAGGAGAGTGCAAATTTCATACTTTCCTCAGTACAATATTTTTCTCCTGTTTTATCACTTAACACAGCTAATTCTTTTGCACAATCCTTACAGATTGAAGTAACACCAAGTTTATTAAGTGGATCTGTACTTGTGTAAAATTTATATTTTGGTTTTAATTTTCCACAAATATAACAAGTTGCATAATTATTTCTAAGCTCATTGATTTCTGCATTTAACTTATCTATTTCTGCTTGAGACTCTTTAAGCTTTAATCTTGCCTGGGCAGCTGTTAGTTTTGCTGGTGCTATTATTTTCTTTTCAGTAGCCGTAACAGCCACCTCCTTTTTATCATAAAATAAGAGACGGTTTACGCCGCCCCTTTTAATTCGTTAATATAATTAATTACTATAGTCTCTATATTACATTTTTCCCAATATGGGATTCTAAGCAATTTAATATTATTGCTTTTACAATATTCGTCTTTTATTTTATCTCTACGTTTAGTATTTTCAAAATTTAATATACTTGTTTTTTTTGAGTATGGACCAAACCTAATTGGCATATAATGCTGTTCTCCATCATATTCTATTAAACCTAGTAATTTTTCGTTATCATAAATTCCAAAGTCAAAACGTAATGGAGCTACATCAATACAATCTTTAAAAGAAACTTGTTTATTATATTTGCAATTTTCTTTTTCTAAAATATTTCCTATAATTTTTTCATTTTTTGAAGCAATGCAACCACAACTTATTGTGTGTCCATTTTTTAAATTTCCAGAACTAACAACAACATGATTCCCACATTCACATAGACATTCCCATTGAACAGAAAATGATCCATTCGGATGAATTAAATTATCAGAACGCTTAACCACTGTTAACATTCCAAACTTTTGTCCTGTTAAATTTTCAAAACTTCTTTCTGATGATATTCTGGATCGTAAACAACCGCATGATTTTGCTTGACCATTTCTTAAATTACTTTGTGAAATAATTTTTACATTCCCACAGCTACACTTGCAATTCCATTGTGTGTTTTGAAATCCATTTGGTGATATGTAATTTTCAGCTCTACCAAGAACTGTTAATTGTCCAAACTGCATACCTGTTAAATCAATTAAACACCTCTCAGATGTATTTTGATTTCTTTTACATCCACATCCTTTAGTATGCCCTGATGTTAAATTAGAAGATTCTACTATAGTTTCATTTCCACAATCACACCGACATAGCCATTTTACTTTTTTCCTATTTGGATGTACTAAATCATCAACCCTTTTTATAACAATTAGTGTACCAAAACGCTGTCCTGTAAGATCCTTAAAATTTGGCGGTGTATGTTTTACACATCCACAATGAGTCTTTTTACCATTACGCAATTTTGCACCATCTGCAATACAATCGTTACCACAGTCACAAATACATTTCCAATAAATTCTATCTTTTTGTTTATGGTCAATTTCTTTTGCAACTAATTTTCCAAAACGTTGACCTGTCAAATCAATAAATTTCATATAACCAACTTCTCCAATCAAAATAATTATCTAATTTAATAAGAAGAGTGCAGCATTTCGCTACACTCAAAATTACTTCTACAATGCGATTGGAACCTACCCAATCATGCATAACATTGGAGAAAACAATATCTACTACAGGCTTTGAACCTGTATCTGATGGCACAACAAAATGTCCGTCCGTCATAACCATTTAGACCAAGTAGACAAAATTCTTTAAATGCAAACGGATAGTACGACCATCTATTTCTCTTGTTACCTACTTACAATTATGTTATCCATGGTTCAAAATTGTTTTCAGATTTGGATCAATCCAGA
This sequence comes from Ruminococcus sp. AM42-11, assembly GCF_003480145.1. Classification (NCBI taxonomy): domain Bacteria; kingdom Bacillati; phylum Bacillota; class Clostridia; order Eubacteriales; family Oscillospiraceae; genus Ruminococcus; species Ruminococcus sp. AM42-11. Next base: position 24,908 of record NZ_QUIO01000044.1, read on the forward strand.
TAGCTTCAATCCACTTGCCACACAAGCTCAAATCTGGTTTACTGTACACAACGCCCCAGTAAAAATGTTCATTATTTTTTCCTGTCACCGGTATGCAAAATCTACACCATGCCTCCGGTGGAATACTATGTCGTATATAGGAAAGTTGGAATGTAGGGACTTGAACCCTAGACTTCCTGAACCCAAATCAGGCGCTCTACCAAACTGAGCTACATCCCAAGATGCTGGACCGAAGCCCAGCTTGGAGAAATAATCATGAAAATGAAAAATACAAAGAAAAGAGAAGATTAATAGAATAGGACGGTAGTCCTATAAACGTGTGGAGTAAGATTCGAACTTACGGACCGCCATTTCTGACGGTCTCTCGATTAGTAATCGAGTGCAATTAGCCAAACTCTGCCATCCACACAAAATTTAGATTTTATACTGTGTTCACCATTTTATATATACCTCCATGCCTTTTTTATAAGGACTTTATTAGGATAAAAACGTAGGCGGAAGGATTTGAACCCTCGGACCTGTTACAGCCTCTTGGTTTCAAGCCAAGCGCAATAAGCCTCTCTGCCACGCCTACAGAATTGACAAGCATTTCCTCTTGTCCTGTGGAGGTTTCACCGTTTTGTATTTGCTTCGATTTGTAAAAAGCAAATTCTAGTGAGTAACACTATTCTCACTCTTTAGCTGCAAAATCAGCTATAGTATAAATACTAAGACAGCACACAGCTATTAATGGATGGAGAAGGATTCGAACCTTCGAAGGCAGAGCCGCCTGATTTACAGTCAGGAGCGTTTGACCACTTCGCTATCCATCCAAAATGCTCATAGAGAGATTCGAACTCACACTTCACAGAGCTTAAATCTGTTGTCTCTGCCAATTGGACTATATGAGCAAAACCACATTCTGATTAACCAATCAACGGAGTAGAACCGTTAGGGCAGTGTACCTGGATTTGAACCAGGAATCTTCATTTGTATATTTACCATAATTTAAATATGACGCTTTACCATTAAGCTATACCTGCCAGATTGCAATGTTTCTTTTGCGCACATCGCGAAGCGCATTTATGTAATTGCGTAGTTATTTCGCTGTCCGCCAGCTATCCTGACTAAATCAGGAAGAGTATTATTTGCTTCCGCTCAGTCGGAAGGTTTCAGCCTAAACGCTGTATGATGAATCACGGATTATTCTACATCGGCTACGCGCGAATAACTTTGAGGCACTTGTCAACTATGTCATTCTCCGATGGCAGACGCTCCTTATCTGCGTAACAGAATATTTCTATTCTGGGCAATATAATAGAAGAGAAGTTATTTAAACATTCCGGCTTTTCTCAATCGTTCTCTAGCCTCTCGAATTTCTTTCGTATGATCACCAATAGGAGTCTGTGATCTTTCATAAATTTTTTTTGCTTTTTTGCCTGTTATAACCATAATAGGGCTTTGTTGTCCGTTGAACATTGCTTACCTCCAATATGTACTTCTTGATTCTATATTGAATTTATTCTCTAAATAGCGTAATATATTGATTTAACAGGTCATCTACCTTCCGCTTCAGAGATAATAGAAAGGCAAGGTGATTCATATGAGTTATCCTAGTCCAATTTATTGTGTCTACGTTCATGCATACACTCGTGTAAGGTTCGGCAGAACTGAGCATGTTTGTGCGCACTGGCGTAGGCTGCCACTCTGTGCGTAAACACAGACCCCTCGCGGCACTCTGAAAATGTAGCGATTGAACTCTCTGATAAAAGTTCGTAACTATATAACTAGGAAGTAGATGGCTTGTTATCTCTGATATGTTTTTGTAGGCTTCGTAACCTCTATTATGTACTTCTAAATAACCTATTCGGTTATTCCAAACATTTCATTAATAGTATCTTCCGAATGATCCTTTAAGTACCCCTGGGTTGTACTCACGTCACTGTGATGCGCAAATATTTGAATTTGCTCAAGAGAGTACTTTCTAATATTTCCATTTTCATCCACTAATCTAGTATCAGTACCTTGAGCCAAACATTCTAATCTAGCATGTCGCATACTATGTGGAAATATATTACATTCTTCTCCACGAACTTCGGAAAGAATCTTAGAAATTGAAACGATTCTATCATATAAAATATTCGGATCATTGACTGCTTCTTTATGATTACCTTGACCTTTAATCCAAAGTGAATCAATATCATCATCACCACGCCATTCCAAATATTTTCGAATGATTTCTTTTGTGTCATCCAGATAAACTAATGGAAATTTTTTTCCACGTTTTCCAACAACAACATTTGTCTTATTACCATTTAATAATCCATGCTTTTGAATCTGAAATAATTCATTTTTTCTTCCTGCAGAATCAAATCCAATAGACCATAAAACAGCCAATTGCCATTTTTCTTTTTCTACAAGAATATCTCTAACCTTAATAAATTCATCAAATGTAAAGAAGAAATCATCTTCATTATCTCGTACACGTTCTTTCGGAAGACCGGCTACTTTCTTCGCATAGTTAATTTCGTAATCGTAATCATCATCTTCTTCGCAAAATGTAAGCATACTATTTACAGCACTTTTAAGTCTATTTACTCTTGCTGCAGACATCTGACAATCATCTGAAAAGTATAAACTCAAATTACGAAAATCCTTTTTGTTCAATTCAAGAATACATCTGTTATCTAATTCCTTGAGAATATAAATAAGAATAATCTTTAAATCACTTCTATAGCCATTAATAGTTCCTTTGCTTTTTTTTCGTTGTTTATACTCAGACAGGAAGTCTTCAAGAATACGCTTATTTTCTTTATTAACCTGTTCCCATAACTCATCAGTATAAAATTTATTATAAACACGGCCTCTTTTAGCCATCCTTAATCACTTCCTTTACTAAAAATAATTAATCGTTATCTTATGTGAGATGACAGCATCAACTATCACCTCTTCAGAGAGTTTTATAATAATGGCGAAAAAAGTAATTGCCTCACGGCAAATCACCACACATAAAATAACGATTTTATAGTATCCACAGGACCATTACAGCCCTGTGGTTTATCAAAAAATGAAAAATTCTATTTATCTAGCAGCATCCTTTACAGCTTTTGCCAGTTTTGCCCTAACAGTTTTATGAGGTTTAATCATCAGGTCTTCCCCAGTGAGCGGATTGCGGCCTTTTCTTCCAGCTACATCCTTAACCTCAAGGCTTCCAAATCCAGGTACTCTAACATCCTCACCAGCTTTCAGTGTCTCCATGATAACTTCCTGAAGTGCTGTTACGATCTCACCTGTCTCCTTAATTGTCTTCTCTGCTTTAGCTGCTGTTGCTTTAATAAGTTCAGTCTTTGTCATAATTTTGTTACTCCTTTTTTTCTTCTAAAAATTTTTATAATTTTATTGTTTTTATTTATACGTGGGTCCGCCACGCTCGGCATGTTATTCAGTTGTCTATATTCGAACTGATTTTCATCAGTCAATAACAATATTGGTAGTTCCTTTGAGACCTTTTTCTTTGTCCCAAATGAAACAAATGCATTTTCTTACAGCACCAACAAATCCGGATTCGTGACTCCAGTTATCCTCGCCTGTAACAGATGGGAGATTACGAATGATTAAACCACCAAGTTCTTTAATTGCCTGTTCCGAATGAAGGTGTGCGAGATGTGCTTCATGGTATTTTGTTCTTCCAAATGCTTCTCTGGCTTCAACCTGCATTACTTTGTCTACACGTTTACCTTCTTTATCTCCATGAGCATACATAATAAGAGAATTGCCCCATTCAAAATATTTTCTTGGATGCATGTCTACATCAACAAGTACATTTGGATCTTCATGAAAATAAGCCCATAATGTCATAACTACGTGCCAAGAGCTTAAAAAATCATGGTTTCCTGGGACATACATAAGTTCAACAGGAGCAAATTTAGATAATGCAGTAATGCCATCAATAAGCATTTCAACGCATCCTTTAAACATCTCCTGATGTCTCATATTTGTGTCCTGTGCTGTACCACGAGTTGTTGTTCCTTGTACATTATCAAAATGGAGAAGGTCGTTGCCGATTGGCATAAGAATTTTTGCGACTTTTCTTGATTTAATATCCTCAATAGCCTCGGTTATAATCGTATTAAAGCATTTTTCAGCTATAATATAATCATATGCTCCGTTTGTAAGGCTTCCTGATGCGAACTTACCATAATGCAAATCCATAATTGGGATTTCATATAAAACTCCATCATCAACTTTTGGCTTTGTAAAATAATCTCTATTTTTCGGATTATAATTTCTAACTAAATCTTCGTAAAACTCTTCAATTTCAATCTGAGAAATTTCAGTTCTAGGTTTTACATTGATTTTGCTTGCATACAGATTTTTAACACCAGATTTTCCACCCTGATTCCAAATAGAGTTTCTTGCAGAGACAAGTTCCCATTCAAGTGGATCATAACCATGTGCGTTAAGTAAAAATTCAGGATTTTTCAAGTTTTCCTCATTAATCTCAATAAGTCGATCACTTGTAAAAGAGCCATCCTTATTTACATCTGTCTGTTCTTTATATCTTGGAAGCGAGAGAGGAGCCGGTTCGTCTGTAGTTGGTTCACTATTTACTTCCATTTCTTTTCTTCTTTTTTCATCAAAATATTCTTTTACGAATACGCTGCCATATACATTGCTGCAAGCGTTCCTAAGAGTATTGCGAGAAAGTGGAATAGAGTATTGATCAATAATTTCAGTCCAATCTTTATCTGAGTTTCCCTGTACTTTTGCAGTTATTTCGGCAAACGAAGCCTCATACTGTTCAGGTGTCATTCCATAATCACTTATTCTTTTTTCGAAATCCATAGGATCACCTACTCTGCGTTATCTGCATCCTCTGCAGGAATTACATCTAACTCTTCCTCAGTTTTAATCTGAGCAGTCATCTCGATATACTGATTTTTCATAGCGTTAAGAAGATCTACAACAAATATTTCTTTTTCGTCACCATTTTCATCTGTATATGTAATTGTGGAGCAATCATCAGAAAGTGTTCCTTTAATAGATAATTTATCGGTTGTATTACGTTTGAAGCTTAAACAAGACCTCATTTTATTTTCTCCTTTTAATCATAAAATTTTTTTAAATAATTTCATCCAAACTTTTAATTACTTTCTCTGCGACACCATATTTAATAGCTTCACTTGCAGATAAGTACCAATCGTTATCAAAATTTTCATAAAATACATCTTCTGGAATTTTTGTTCGTGATAATACAAAATTACCTAATTCCTCAATCTGACGCTGATAATTCATAATTGCAGCAACTACTTCATTATAATTGCCTGCAAATGATCCACCACCTTTGTGAACAAGGAATTCTGCTGTTGGGAATGTGTATCTTTCGTGACAAGAGAGATAAATAAAACATCCACTTGATGCAGCGACGCCAACATTAATTCCAATAACTTTTGTCGTACTAAGCTGAATCGTGTCTACAAGACAGTTGTTTACTTCTAATTCACCACCTGGACTGAAGAAAATCACTTTAATAGGAGTACGCTGATCAACAGGGATATTATTTTTCTTATCTTCAAAATTCCACTGCATAATCATTTTTGCATATTCAAGCGTCATTGAAGTAATTTCATCATCAATCCAAATAATTCTATTTTCATAGTTTTTATAAAACTGTAAAAGTGATGGATCTGGTAACTGTAAATTTTCGGCATTTTGTGGAATAGCAATATCTAAATATGCCATTTCCAATTTCTTTTTATCCTTTTTTTCATTCATAAGCATTACCTGCTTTCCTTTTAGTCTTTTATTTTTATAATCTCAAAAATTTAGAGTATTAAATACACTGTTTATATTCAGTATATTGTTCCATATTTTTTTCATCGATAATATCTTTATCAGATAAGTCATAACGAAATTCACCAAAATATTTGATTTCTGCTTCAGTTCTTACTTCTGCCGCTTCTTCAATTGTGTCAAATGAACCAAGATTTATATTCTTATTATCTACCTTAATTGACGCACAATATTTATTATTATTTTTTCGCACACCAATAATACCTGTACTGGACATATAAGAATAGTCTTTATTTCTGCTATTTTCAGAAGTCGTAGCTCTTCTAAGATTAATTTTTCTACAATCATATCTAACCAAATTTTTATGATCCACATCAATATTTTCTCTGTCTTCAATATCAAGCACCAAACGATGTAATCGAATAATTTTAGTTGTATATTCATCATTACTTAATGTATGTGCACAAACATAACGCCCATCATACCACCAACAATATTCCTTGATTTTTTCATAGTCTTCCTTATCAAAGAAAAAATGTGTTCCATTGCTACAATAACCAATTCCAAATTCATAAGAATCTAAATCATATTCACAATATTTTTTACCTGTTTCATATCTAGTATCTTGGTATAAGCAACCACATGATTTAATTCCGTTAGGAGTTATTAAAGAATACCTAGAATAGTAACAAATGTTTCCACATTCGCATTTACATTCCCATAAATATGCTCCACTATCAGACTTTCTTACGCTTTTTGTATTTGTCTTTTTAATAACAGTTAAACGACCAAATTTAAAACCTGTAATATCTTTAGGATAACTTTTACTTGTTATTCTTGATTTCTCTATTGCTTCTTTTGAATTTCGCGCGCATCCGCATGATTTCGTCCCATTTTTTCTAGTAAGAGACGTTGATTGTACACTTGTAGTACATCCACAGTCACATAAACAATTCCAATATACTTTACCATTAACTGTTCGTTCTTCATCCACATCAATAGCAATTAGTTTTCCAAAGCGTTGACCGGTTAGATCTTTTCTCATTTTTGGTTTCATTTCTTTACGACCTTTCTTGAACTTTTTATTTTTATATCGAAAGAGAAGATAAGTCTGTTAATAACTTTTCTGTTTCTTCAAATATAAAAATCGTTTTTTCACTATTTTTTTTATCTTTTTTTATATCAATTATTGGATTACCCATTTTTAAAAGATGTCTTGCGACACCAGGAGTAAAAATTGATTTATATTTTTTTGAATTCATTTCTACCTACTTTTCAAATAAATCAGCGAACATCTTACTTGTCTCAGATCGAACATCTTCACCAAGATAAATGCAGCCAAATTTTCTATTTCCTTTAAATTCATTACACATTTTTATAAGTGGGTTATTTGTGGTTTTAGTAAGAAGTGATTGTTTATAATCACCTGCAAGATAAATTTTGCTATTTTCACCAAGACGTGTTCCAATAAGACGAATCTGACTTTCTGTTAAATCTTCAGCCTCGTCACAGACAATAATTGTTTCGTTATAAGTTGTCCCCTTCATATAAAATGGAATATTAGTGTCAAGAACTCCAGAAGTTTTAAGACTTTGCAATTCAAACTCGCCACCATTAAGAGACTGAGTTAATGGTTCAAAAAATCTTCCAACTTTATCCTCCATTTCACCTGGGAGAAATCCAATTTCTTTACCTTCACCCATTGTTTCTCTAACTCCAAGAATTTTACTTGCACGACCTTTTTCTCGAACATTGTATAGTGCCATTTGCATGGAAAGATAAGTTTTGCCAGATCCGTAACCTCCTAGAATTGCAGCAATTGTAATGTCTGGATTGTTTAAAATGTCCAAAGCGCAACGCTGAAGAGAATTTTTAGCCTTAATATACTTGGAAGATGGAAGTTTAAGAGCAACAAAATTTTCACCATCAAAACGCATCTCTTTTGAGGTTCCATCATCAGTGTTTTCAATAATTAAATACTCATTAATGGACCACTTGGATAAATCCATGTCTTCCATAATTTTATTAATGGTTCCTGTATTACCGTTTATGATCTGATAACCTTTATAAATTTTATCTGTATTTTCAATAGCACTTTCAACATTTAATCCAAAAATCCATTTAGCAATCGTTTTACATGCAAGATCATTGGTAACAAAAACAACATTTTCAATTGTAAAAGCACATGCGCAAATCTGATTATCTGGGGAATTTTCAAGACCTTTTGATTCAATAATAGATAGGATAGAATTATCTGTTATAACAACTTTATACTTGTCAGTATTTTCATCTAAGATATGTAATATTTTACGTGATTTATATTTTGTTTCTTCATCTTTATTTCTTGATACTTTAATATGCTCTAATTCTTGAAGGGTAGTAGAGCTAATGTAAAAATAACTGTCTAATACATTTTCCTGTAATGCTAAAACAGCATTTGTATCATAAAATTTTACTTTTGCTTCGATGGTAAATAACCACCTTTCCTTTAAGTATTTCGCCTTGTGCGATGTATTCAGTTGTATTTTCTTTATTATTTTAATTTTTCCGCCTTATCAGCGTACCAATCTTCAATGTACCTCTTATTTCCACAGGTTTTATAATACCCCACATGGTACCCTCTGGAATTCATATACCCTCCTGAGTATGGCTTTAAGATTTTTTTATCAATAAGGGACTGGATACCCTCTTTTGTAATTGTTTTAATAACAATACACACCTTTCGTTCTAAATTTCCTCGTAAGAGAGGATAATAATGCTACGCCTGAGAGTTGAACTCAGTTCACCAAGCTCATGAGGCTCAGTTAGATTCCGACCTACCGCCAGCTTTGTATCAATTCAAACTACAACTGGACCAGTTACATAGCCTAGTCCAGCCGCAGTCGCAATTTGTGAATGGTCACCCAGACACTCACCTCACCCCTGTGAGCTGTTTGTACATTTTAATTCGCGAACCCATATTTATTACACGCACTCGGCAACAGCGTGGGAGTTTACTTGCACAACTCTGCGCTTTCTTTTACTCTCCATAGTAGGGAAATTGTTCGATATGCCGGAAACCCTTGTTTTATATAGGAACTCGGCGTGTCAAAAAGTGCCGAATGCAGTAATTAAATGAATTTTAATTACCTTCAATTAAAATTTAACAGTAAATTTTTCTTTGTTCATTTTATAAAGTAAGTTTTAATATTTTTCTTGAATATTTCTCTGGTGAATAGTCTCGTTTTAAAACTATTTCCAACTTCTTTACTAATTCCAAAAGATAATTCTATTAATCGATTTATA